>NZ_JBJGZO010000005.1:0-235690 GCF_054050575.1 Blastococcus sp. SYSU D00868 | reverse complement strand
GTCCTCCCTCACCGCACACCGTGAGGGAGGACGCGCGACGATCAGGTCAGCTGATCGTGGCCGACTGACCGGCCCGGGCCAGCGCCCGGTCGACGAGCGCGAGCAGGCGGCGGCTGACCTCGGACCGGCGCTGCATCTGCACCATGTGCCCGACGCCCGGGTAGACGGCGAGCTCCGCGGTCGGCAGCGCCGCGGCGATCGCGCGGCTGTGCTCCACGGGGCACAGCCGGTCGGCGTCCCCCACGGCGACCAGCACCGGGATCTCGCTCAACGCGGCCAGGGCGGCCGCCCGGTCGTGGTCGGAGAACGTCGGCAGGAACGCGGCCACCGTCTCGGCCGTGCACGCGCGGTGCACCTCGGTCGCCGCCCGGATGTCGGCCGGGTCGGCGCCCTTGCTGAAGATCAGCCACATGTCCAGGGCGCCGACCGCCCGCTTCTTCCCGGCGAGCTCGGCCTGCACCGCGCGCTCGTTGAGCACGGGCAGCAGCTTCTTGACCACCCGCGCCACCGGCGCCGGCATGCCGTAGGTGACCGCGTCCAGGCCCCCGGCGCTGGTGCCCACGAGCGCGACGCCGACCACGCGGTCGCCGAACAGCTCGGGGCGCTGCTCGGCCAGCGCGATCAGCGTCATGCCGCCCATCGAGTGCCCGCCGAGCACGACCGGCCCCTCGGGGACGACCTGCTCGAGCACCTCGGCCAGGTCGCGGGCCAGTTGCTCGATCGTGGCCTTGTCCCGCGGCGTCGGGCCGGAGGCGCCGTGGCCGCGGTGGTCGTAGGTGACGACCTGCAGGTCCGGCCGGGCGTCGAGCAGGTCGCGGACCTGGCCGGCCCACAGCCGCGAGGACTGCACGTAGCCGTGGGCCAGGACGACGGTCGCCGTCGGCCGTTCGGCGCCGAACACCTCGACGTGCAGGTCGACGCCGTCCTCGGTGCGGGCCGTGCGGACGCGGCCCTGCGGCGGGGGCGGCGCGGGCGGCGCGGCGGGGCGGGCGGCGCGGCGGCGGGCCGCGAGGCCCCCCACGGCGAGGACGGCGAGACCGGCGGCGGCGACGGACGGGCGCATGGACGGCATCTTCCGGCAGGTCAGGCGGCGACCGGGACCCGGGGTGCGGCGCGCAGCTCGTAGGCCTCGGCGTCGAAGCGCCGCATGAGCCGCATGTACGCCGACGTGTGGCCGGGCCACAGGGCGAAGTTGCGGCCCTGCTCGTCGCGGTACCAGGACCGGCAGCCGCCGACGTCCCACACGGTGCCGGCGAGGTCGGCCTGCAGGCGCGCGTTGGAGGCGTCCTGCGCGGCGCGCGTGACCTCGAGCGCACCGGTGCCCGTCTCCTGCAGCGTCCGCAGCGCCCGCACGACGTAGCCGATCTGCGCCTCGATCATGAGGACGACGGAGGTGTGGCCCAGTGCGGTGTTCGGGCCGAGCAGCAGGAACAGGTTCGGGAAGCCGGCCACGGTGGTGCCGCGGTGCGCCCGGACGCCGCCGTCGTCCCACTCCTCGCGCAGCGTGCGTCCCTCCCGGCCGACCAGCCGGTGGGCCAGCGGGATGTCCATGGCGCGGAAGCCGGTGCCGTAGACGACGGCGTCGACCTCATGCTCGGCGCCGTCGGCGTCCACCACCGCGTGCGGGCGGACCTCCGCGACCGCGGACGTGACCACCTCGACGTTCGGCTGCGTGAGCGCGGCCAGGTAGTCGTCGCTGACCACGACGCGCTTGCAGCCGATGGCGTACGCCGGGGTGAGCCTCGCCCGCAGGGACGGGTCGGGCACCTGCTGCTCCAGGAACGCCCGGGCCTGCCGCTCGAACACCGCCCGCACCCGGCCGCCGCCGGTGAAGGCGCGCAGCCGGGCCTCGTGGGCGACGTACTGGCCGCCGCGGGCCAGCCGCAGCAGCCCCGGCGCAGCCGCCCACCGCCGCTGCTCCTGCCCGGTGTAGGCGCGGTCGCCGCGCGGGATGACCCAGGGCGGGGTGCGCTGGAAGACCACGACCTGCGCCGCCGTCCGCTGCAGCGCGGGGACGAACTGGGCGGCCGACGCGCCCGTGCCGACCACGGCCACCCGCTTGCCGGCCAGGTCGACCGAGTGGTCCCAGCGGGCGGAGTGGAACGACGGGCCCGCGAAGGAGTCGACGCCGGGCACCTCGGGCAGGTGCGGCTCCACCAGGCCGCCGGCGCCGCTCACCAGGACGTCGGCGGTGAGCTCCCCGCGGCTGGTCTCCAGCCGCCACACCAGCGCGTCGTCGTCCCACCGCCCGGCGACGACGTCGGTGTCCAGGTGCAGGTGCGGCAGGACGCCGTGCTCGGCGGCGACCTGCTCGAGGTAGCCGCGGATCTCCGGCTGCCGCGAGTACACGTGCGACCAGTCGCGCTTGGGCGCGAAGGAGAACGAGTAGAGGTGGCTGGGCACGTCGCAGGCCGCGCCCGGGTAGGTGTTGTCGCGCCAGGTGCCGCCGAGGGCACCGGCGCGCTCCAGGACGACGAAGTCGTCGATCCCGGCCCGCCGCAGGGCGACCGCGGTGCCGATCCCGGAGAAACCGCTGCCGACGACGGCGATGCGGGTGCGGCGGGGGAGGGGGGCGGGCGTCACGGGACCTCCGGGGGACGGGTGGGGGCAGCCTGGCACGCGCCCCCGCCGTCCGGCGCCCCGTACGCTCGATGTCCGTGAGTCTCACCATCGGGATCGTCGGTCTGCCCAACGTCGGCAAGTCCACCCTGTTCAACGCGCTGACCAAGAACGACGTCCTGGCGGCGAACTACCCGTTCGCCACGATCGAGCCCAACGTCGGCGTGGTCGGCGTGCCCGACCCCCGGCTGGGGCGGCTCGCCGAGCTGTTCTCCTCGCAGAAGGTCGTCCCGGCGACCGTGTCGTTCGTCGACATCGCCGGCATCGTGCGCGGCGCCAGCGAGGGGCAGGGGCTGGGCAACAAGTTCCTGGCCAACATCCGCGAGAGCGACGCGATCTGCCAGGTCATCCGGGTCTTCACCGACCCCGACGTCGTACACGTCGAGGGGAAGGTCAGTCCCCGCGACGACATCGAGACGATCAACACCGAGCTGGTCCTGGCCGACCTGCAGACGCTGGAGAAGGCGATCCCGCGGCTGGAGAAGGAGGCCAAGAAGGACAAGGAGCGCGCCGCGCTGCTGGCGGCCGCGGAGGCCGCCGCCGAGGTGCTGAACACCGGGCAGACGCTGTTCGCCGCCGGGGTCGACCCGGCGCCGCTGCGCGAGCTGACCCTGCTGACGACGAAGCCGTTCCTCTACGTCTTCAACGTCGACGCCGACGAGCTGGCCAACGAGTCGCTCATCGCCGAGCTGCGCGAGCTGGTCGCGCCGGCCGAGGCGATCCTGCTCGACGCCAAGACCGAGGCCGAGCTCGCCGAGCTGCCGGCCGAGGAGGCCGCGGAGCTGCTCGAGTCGATCGGGCAGAGCGAGCCGGGCCTGGACCAGCTGGCCAAGGTCGGCTTCCGCACCCTGGGGCTGCAGACCTACCTGACCGCCGGGCCCAAGGAGGCCCGCGCCTGGACGATCCCGGTCGGCGCGACCGCGCCGCAGGCCGCCGGGGTCATCCACACCGACTTCCAGCGCGGCTTCATCAAGGCCGAGATCGTCGGCTTCGAGCAGCTGATGGAGGCCGGCTCGATGACCGAGGCGAAGGCCCGCGGCTGGGTGCGGATCGAGGGCAAGGACTACGTGATGGCCGACGGCGACGTCGTGGAGTTCCGCTTCAACGTCTGACCGGGGCGTGCCGCAGTGCCGGGCTGGTGGCTGACCGGGCACCGGAGCTTCTCTCATCTGCACGGACAGTCGACTTCATCGGGAGCGGCTCGGCGCCGATACAGGGCTTGTCGTCCTGTCGTCCCGAGAGAAGCGAAACGCCGTGCACTCGATCAGGAGCCTCGCGAGCTCTGTCCTGCAGACCCGGACCGGCAAGGTCGTCGCCTCCGTGGGCGCGCTCGGGGTGGCGACCTCCGTCGCGGGACTGGCCACGTTCGGCACCTTCAGCGACAGCACCTCGGTCGACACCGCCGTCCAGTCCGGCACCCTGTCCATCGACCTCGGTGCCCCGGGCGGAGTGCCGCACGTCATCCCGGTGAGGACCGATGACTTCCTGCCCGGGGACTCACTGACGCGGGGGATCAACCTCGAGAACGACGGGACCGTCGCCCTGTCCTCGGTGCACCTCGCCACCACTGCGGGTCCCAGCAGCGCGCTGATCACCGACCCGGTCAACGGCCTGCAACTGACCCTGACGGCGTGCTCCCCGCGCGTGGACTCGAGGGGGCACGAATGCCCTGCCCACCTACTCCTGCGAAGGCACGACACGGACCCTGTACTCCGGCCCGGTGGTGAGCACGGCGGCCCTGCCGGCACCCAACAGCCTCACACCGGGCGGGACGGACAGCTTGATCTTCACGCTGCTGTTGCCGAGCACGGCTGGTAACGAGATGCAGGGGCTCAGCGCCACGGTGAACATCGGCTTCACCGCCGTCCAGGCTGCCGGTGGTGCCCGCTGACCTCTCGGCGTCGGTGCAGGAGCAGGCCCGGCGCCGGCGCCGCGACCCGGACCAGCTCCACCAGCGTCGGTGGGTCGAGGACGGCGACCTGGCCACGTCCGCGGGGTCTCCGCCGGGATCGACCTGGCCCTGCATCTCGCCGCTCGCCTGACCGACGAGGCCACCCGCCCGCCGGGCGCAGCGGGCCGTCGACCACGACCCGTGACCGCTCTGGGGTGGCATCGAGTACGCCCGCTTCCCCGCGCGCGCTGCGCGGCGCGACCGGCCTGACCGCCCCGCTCGTCACCGCCCGCCCCCCACGGCTGGCCTGGGCCGGCCGGTGAGGTCGTGCCGCACGCGGTGGGCGGCCGATCACCCGGCGGTGGTCGCCTCGGCCGGGAGGAGCTCGACCTCGTCGCCGACCGCCACGGATCCCGGCTCCTCGACGGTGGCGTACATGCCGAAGACCACCGCGCCGTTGTCCGGCAGGTGGGCGACCGGGGTGGTGAGGTCGGCGGCCAGCTCCCCGCGGTAGCGGGTGATGGCCTTGAGCGTGCTGAAGTCGACCACCCCGGTGTCGGGGTTCTCATTGGTGACGACGCAGCGCGGGACCGGGC
Organism: Blastococcus sp. SYSU D00868; assembly: GCF_054050575.1. Classification (NCBI taxonomy): domain Bacteria; kingdom Bacillati; phylum Actinomycetota; class Actinomycetes; order Geodermatophilales; family Geodermatophilaceae; genus Blastococcus; species Blastococcus sp. SYSU D00868. Next base: position 230,584 of record NZ_JBJGZO010000005.1, on the reverse strand, counting down.
CGACCACCCGGATCGTCGCCCCGCCCAGCCGGACCCGCCGGCCCGCCCAGGTGTCCTCCTCGTGCACCGCGCAGCCGTCGAGCTCGACGAGCATGCGGAAGCGCCGCGAGTCCAGCCGGTCGCCGTCCGGGGTGACCCGGCGCAGGTGCTCCATGGTGGCCGTCGACAGCAGCGTCACCGGGTGCACGTCGACACCGTGCCCGGGGGTGTCGGCGGCGACCAGGTGGACCGGCTTGCCGACGAACTCGCTGAGCGCCGCCGACCAGGGGCCCGGGACCAGGTGGCCGGGGACGTCGCGGCCGTAGAAGTCGGTGACGACCGGCTCGCCGGGCTCCGCCGTCGTCCCCTCGACCGGCGCGCGGTCGGGGAACTGCAGGGTCAGGTGCTGCCGCTGCGCGTCGTACCGCGTGCTGATCCGCACCAGCGGCCCGTGGTGCTTGCCGTTGAACAGCCGGTAGCGCTCGTCGACCAGGTGGAAGCGCCGGTTGTCCTCGACCCCGTTCCGGGTGAGCTGCACGCTGCCGGGATGGTGCAGGGCGGTGCCCTTGACCGGGGTGGTCGAGAAACGCGAGACGACGGGCACGGGTCTCCATCCGGTCGGGCGGGGCGGGGGCTCGGGACGTTCGTACCTGGCGCCGCCCGGCCGCGCAGCACCGGGTCCGAGGGCTCAGACCCGCCCGCGCAGGATCCGCCGCCAGTAGACCTGCGGCAGGGCGTACCGGTCGAACCACCACGTGGCCCGCCGCGGCCGCACCGGGTCGACGAACGGCACGGACGGGCTGGGCCGGCCGTCGCGGTCGACCTCGGTGAGCGACAGCGTGTGGCGGGCGACGGTGATCGGCACGACCGTGTAGCCGTCGTAGCGCTGCATCGCCGTCCCGTCCCGAGCCGCGGCGAGGTTGGCGCTCAGGACGGCGACCTGCCTGCGCAGCGCGCCGCCCGAGGGGCGGGTCCGCAGGTCGGCGGCGTCGCCGAGGGCCCACACCGACGGGTGGCGACGGTGCCGCAGCGTGAACGGGTCGACGTCCACCAGCCCGGGGTCGGCGTCGCCCGCGAGCCCGCTGCCGGCGATCCAGCGCGGAGCCCGGTAGCGGGGGACGGCGTGGGCGACGGCGACGTCCTCCAGCACCCGCCGGCCGGTCGGCGAGCCGACCGTCAGGGTGTGCAGGTCGGCGTCCACCCGCTCGACCCGGGCCTCGCGCAGCACCTCGACGCCGTGTCCGGCGAGGGCCCGCTCGAGCACCTCGTCGGCGTGCGGCACCCCGGTCGGGGTCGCCTCGGGGAGCACGAGGCGGACGTCGAAGTCGGCCAGCACGCCGCTGCGCCGCCAGTGGTCGCACGCCATCAGCAGCGGCTTGAGCGCCGTCGGCCCGCAGGAGGCCGGCTCCGGCGGCACGGTGAAGACGACGGAGCCGCCCCGCAGCGACGACAGCAGCGGCCACACCCGCGGCGTGCTCCCCGGGACGTACGTGGAGGCGGCCCACCCGTCGGCGTAGGCCTCCTGCAGGCCGGGCGTCGCCGCCCAGTCCTCCACCAGGCCCGGGCAGAGGACGAGCGTCCCGTACCGCAGCACCCGTCCGAGGCGCGTGGTGACGGTCGCGGCCGCGGGGTCGACCGCGTCGACGGCGTCGCGGACCCACGTGCACCCGGGCGGGACGACGTCGGCCATCGGGCGCTCGAGCTCCGCCATCGTCGCCTCGCCCCCGCCCACGTAGTTGAGCAGCGGCTTGTACCGGTGCACCGGCTGCGGCGCGACCACCGTGACGCCCCCGACGCCGTCGCGCAGCAGCCGCGCCGCCAGCGAGATGCCGGCGTTGCCGCCGCCGACCACCAGGACCTCGTGCAGCTCTCCGTCCGTCACCCCCGGGCTCTTCCCCCACCGGATCGGTTGCACACAACCCACCGGGGAAGCGTTGCCCACCAGCGGGCCTCGGCGCCGATCCGGTGCGGGCCGCGGCGCACCTCCACCATCCGGTTCCCCGGCGACGACGTCCGATCCGCGGGCCCGGCCGGGCCGCAGGGGTTGTCCGGGGCAGAACGGCGGGTCGATGCTGCAGCATGGCCGGAGCCCATGGGTCCAAGGTGTCCGAGGTCGAGCGGTCGTCGAAGGCGACGTCGAACGGAAAGGTGGACACCGCCTTCTACGAGAAGGAGCTCGCGCGGCTGCAGATCGAGTTGGTCAAGCAGCAGGAGTACATCCGCGCGCGGGGCCTGCGGGTCGTCGTGATCTTCGAGGGGCGCGATGCCGCCGGCAAGGGCGGCGCGATCCAGCGGATCACCGAGTCGCTCAACCCCCGGGCCGCCCGGGTCGTCGCGCTGCCCGCCCCCTCGGACAAGGAGAAGGGGCAGTGGTACTTCCAGCGGTACGTGGCCCACCTCCCCGCCCGGGGCGAGATGGTCCTGCTCGACCGGTCCTGGTACAACCGCGCCGGCGTCGAGCGGGTCATGGGCTTCTGCACCGAGGTCGAGTACGTGGAGTTCCTGCGCTCCTGCCCGGAGTTCGAGCGCATGCTCGTCCGCAGCGGCATCACGCTGATCAAGTACTGGTTCTCCATCAGCGACACCGAGCAGGAGAAGCGGTTCCAGGCCCGGCTGAAGGACCCGACCCGGCGCTGGAAGCTCAGCCCCATGGACCTCGAGGCCCGCAACCGCTGGGTCGAGTACTCCCGGGCCAAGGACGCCATGTTCGCCGCCACCGACATCCCCGAGGCGCCGTGGTGGGTGGTCGACGCCGAGGTGAAGAAGCGCGCCCGCCTCAACGTCATCAGCCACCTGCTCAGCCAGGTGCCCTACGAGGACCTCACCCCGGCCGCGCCGAAGCTGCCCCCGCGCCCGCGGATCCACGACGACTACGTCCGGCCGCCGAAGGAGTCGCAGAAGTTCATCCCGGACGTCGTCCCCTGACAGCCGTCCCCGCGGTCAGCGCGGGTCGCGGCCGATGAAGGCCAGCAGCCGCGTCTGCGGGTCGGCGTCGGCGGGCACCGGCACCCGCGGCCCGTACTGACCGCTGGCGCGCAGCAGCTCGTCCATCGGCTCCATGCCGGCGAGCATCCGCGCGCAGCGCTCCGGGTCCAGCGTCTCGTCCTGCCCGGTCGCCCGGGCCAGGTCCCAGGAGTGCATGAAGACGTCGGCGGTGAAGAACTGGGACACCGCCTGCGGCAGCGGGACGTCGCCGATGTGCGGGTTGCGGACCACCAGGTCGGCGGACGCCGGGTCGTCGAGCAGCGCCTGCACGCCGTCGCTGAACGTCCGCCAGGCGGCCGCCGGGTCGTCGTCCACCGAGGGCCCGGCCGGCAGCTCCACCCCGGCGCCGGCCCGCAGGAACCCCGGGAACCACTCGACCAGGTGCCGGACGACGTCGCGGGCGGTCCACCCGGCGACCGGGGAGGGCCGGTCCCAGGTCGCGGCGTCCGGCACCCCCTCGACCAGCCGGGTGAAGCGGCCGCCGATCTCGCGGTACTCCTCGGCGGGGGTCAGGTCGACCTGCATGTCGGCTCCTCGGGGCGCGGGTGTCGTCCCGGGATGGACGGCTGACGCGGCCGGAACTCATCGGTGCCGCGGCCCCCGCCCTCACCGCCGCAGGTCAGCGACCTCGTCGAGCCGGCGCAGCTTGTGCGGGTTGCGCATCGCGTAGATCCGGGTGATCCGGCCGTCCTCGACGACGAAGGTCACCGCCGTCTCGAACTCCCCGCCCGGGTCGATCCGCGCCGCGGGGGCGCCGTTGACCGTGGGCGTGGTGATCTGCACCCCGGGCGCGAGCCGGGTGAACCGGGACAGCGCGTTCGCCACCCGCGCCCGGCCGGACACCGGGCGCAGCGCGGCCGGCGCCAGGCCGCCGCCGTCGGCGACGACCACGACGTCCGGGGCGAGCACGTCCATCAGCCCCTGCACGTCGCCGGCGGTGAGGGCGGCGAGGAACCGCTCCACGACCCGCTGCTGCTCGGCGCGGCTCACCTCCATCCGGGGACGGCGGGCGGCCACGTGCTGCCGGGCCCGGTGCGCGATCTGCCGGACCGCGGCGGCGGACCTGCCCACGGCGGCGGCGATCTCGTCGTAGGGGACGTCGAACACCTCGTGCAGGACGAGGACGGCGCGCTCGGTCGGCGTCAGCGTCTCCAGCACGGTGAGCATCGCGATCGAGACGCTCTCCGCGAGCTCGACGTCCTCGGCGACGTCCGGGCCGGTGAGCAGCGGCTCGGGCAGCCACTCGCCGACGTAGTCCTCGCGGCGGCGGGCGAGGGTGCGCAGCCGGTTGAGCGACTGGCGGGTGACGACCTGGACGAGGTACGCGCGCGGGTCGCGCACCGCCGCCCGGTCGGCGTCCGCCCACCGCAGCCAGGTCTCCTGCACGACGTCGTCGGCGTCGGCGGCCGAGCCGAGCATCTCGTAGGCGACGGTGAACAGCAGGCCGCGGTGGGCGAGGAACGGGTCGTCGTCCGTCATGCCGGGGCGATCCCGTCGGCGGCGGGGGCGGCCAGCGGCGGCAGCCCGCAGGACGCGGAGAACTCCTGCGAGCGGATGCCCAGCGCCACGTTCCCGCGGGCGGTCATGTTCATCATCCCGATCCTCGCGGTCAGCTCGACGAGCGCGGGCGCGCCCAGCTCCGCGAGCAGCGCGGCCGACAGGTCGTCGGTCACGGCCGGCGGGGTCTGGCTCATGGCCTCGGCGTACTCCATCACCCGCCGCTCCAGCGGCGTGAAGACGGCGGACTCCCGCCACCGCGGCACCTCCCGGGCCTTGGCCTCGTCCAGCCCCTTGGTGCGCGCCAGGAAGTAGTGCAGGTCCAGGCAGAAGCCGCAGCCGATCGTGCTCGCCGCGGCCATGGCGGCGAACGTGGCCAGGTGGGGGTCCAGCCGGTTCCACGAGTCGACCTTGCGGCCGAACGCCATCGAGTCCTTGAGGACGGCGGGGTGGTGCCACATCACGCCGGCGCCGTCCGGCACCTGGCCGAACATCCGGCGGCTGAACGCCTTCAGCAGGGCCCCGTAGACGCCGGTGATCTCGGTCGCGGGGACCCGGGTGCTGCTCGCCATGTCTCCTCCTGGGGTCGTGGTGGCCTCGACATGGAGACACCGGCCGCGGCCGCGGTGTGACACGGGGCCGGATCGGGCCGAAGTGCCCGAGACACCGGCCGCCGGATGCGTTTGGGTGCGGTCGGAGGGAGCGCCGACCAGCGGGCCGCAGCACACGGGGGCCCGGGGGAGGGCCGGATGCCGTCCGTCCGGGGCGCCTCCGACGAACGACGCTCGGTGGCCCGCGGAGGAGGGCCGCACCGATGGGCACCACCACCCTGCCGGTGTTCACGCCGACCGAGGACAGCCTGTTCCTGACGCTGTGCTGCCGGGCGCTGGACCACCGCTCACCGCACCCGGTCCTCGGGGACTCCGAGGCCGACCGGATCGTGCGCACGCTGGACTACGACCACGGCCGGCTGCACATCGACACCGACCTCCGGCTCAACGTCGCACTGCGCGCAAAGGTCCTGGACGACGTGACACGGGCGTTCCTGGCCCGCCACCCCGACGCGATCGGTCTGGACCTGGGCGCCGGCCTGGACACCCGGCACGCCCGGATCGCGCCGCCGTCCACCGTCGAGTGGTACGACGTCGACCTCCCCGCCGTGGCGGAGGCCCGCCGGCGCCTGGTCCCCGAGCGCCCGCACGCCCACGTCGTCGGCGCGGACGTGACGTCCACCGAGTGGCTCGACGCCCTGCCGACGGACCGGCCGGTCGTGGTGGTCGCCGACGGGCTCATGGGGTTCCTCAGCGAGAACGAGGTGATCTCGCTGTTCGACCGGCTGGTCGGCCACTTCCCGAGCGGCGAGCTGGTCTTCAACAGCTACAGCCGCTTCGCGGTCTGGGCGGTGAAGCACAGCCGCGGCACCCGCTCCGTCGCCGACCTGCTCCGGTTCCCCGGGTTCGACGACCCGCGCGTGCCCGAGAGCTGGAACCCGCGCCTGCACCTGGTGCGGGAGATCCTGCTGGCCCGGCGGCCGGAGATCGCCACCTACCCGCGCCTGCTGCGGCTGTACTACGGCCTGCTGTCCCGCCGGACGTCGTGGGCCCGCAAGGGCACGATCGTCCTGCACTACCGCTTCTGACCGAGCTCCGTCCCGGGCTGCCCGACGCGCCGCGTCCGGGCACGATCTCCCCATGGCACCGGTGTCGGCCGGGCGGGGCGGCACCGCCTTCGTCCTCGGTGGCGGAGGCGTGCTCGGTGCCGCCGAGGTCGGGATGCTGCAGGCGTTGTTCGAGCACGGCGTCCGTCCCGACCTCGTCGTCGGCACCTCGGTCGGTGCGGTCAACGGGGCGCTCGTCGCCGCCGATCCGACGCCGGACGCGGTGGTCCGGCTGCGCGCGGTCTGGGAGGAGCTGGCCTCCTCGGGGGTCTTCGCGGGGTCCGTGTTCGCCCGGGTCGGCACCCTCGTGCGCACGCGCACCCACATGCACCCGCGGGAGCCGCTGCGCGACCTGCTCGCGGCGCACCTGCCGGTGCGGACGTTCGGCGAGCTGCGGGTCCCCTTCCAGTGCGTCGCGGCCAGCATCGAGCGGGCGGCCGAGCACTGGTTCGCCGACGGCCCGCTGATCGACGCGGTGCTCGCCTCCTGCGCGGTCCCCGGTCTGTTGCCCGCGGTCGAGATCGGCGGGGAGCACTTCCTGGACGGCGGGCTGGTGCACAGCATCCCGGTGGGCCGGGCGGTCGCGCTCGGCGCCGACACCGTCTACGTCCTCCACGTGGGGCGGATCGACCGGCCGCTGCGTCCACCGACCCGGCCCTGGGAGGTCGCGACCGTCGCCTTCGAGATCGCCCGCCGGCACCGCTTCGCCGGTGACCTGGCCGCCCTGCCGCCAGGGGTCACCGTGCACGTGCTGCCGTCGGGGGACCCGACCCCACCTGGGGCCGGGAACCTGCGGTACCGCGACTTCTCCGGCGTCCGCGACCGGATCGACCGCGCGTACGCGGCGGCTCGCGACTCCTTGGTCCGCGCGGGCGACCCGCGTGGGGGAGGAGCCTGACGTGCTGCCGTCCCGGCCGGTGCGCCGTGTCACCGGTCCCCTGCTCATCGCCGCGCTGGTGCTCGGGGTCCTGCTGCTGCCGCTGTTCGTCGTCGCAGCGGCCGTCGCCTCGGCGCTCCTGCCGGGGCGCTGGCGGGCGCTGCGCCTGCTGGGCTTCGCCCTGGTGTACCTGGCGCTGGAGGTCGCCGGGCAGGTGGCCGCAGGGGTGCTCTGGGTGCTCGGCGGCTTCGGTCGTCGGCTGGACGCGCCGGTCTGGCGGGCAGCCCACTACACGGTGCTGCGCGTGCTCCTCGACGTCCTGATGCGGGCGGCGCAGCGGTTGTTCGCGCTCCGGGTCGTGACCGACGGCGAGTCCTGGTCCCCGCTGGACGACGGGGTGCCGGGCTCGACCAACGCCATGGTGGTGCTCTCCCGGCACGCCGGCCCGGGCGACTCGTTCCTCCTGGTCAACACGCTGATGAACCGCGACCACCTGCGCCAGCCCCGGATCGTGCTGAAGGACCTGCTGCAGTGGGACCCGCTCATCGACGTCTACCTCAACCGGCTGCCCAACCACTTCGTGGCGGCCCGCCCGGACGCCGGACCGGGCTCGTCCGAGGCGATCGCCGAGCTGGCCCGAGACCTCGGCGAGGAGGACGCGTTGCTCCTCTTCCCGGAGGGGGCGAACTTCACCCCGCGGCGCCGGGTGCGGGCCATCGAACGACTGCGGAAGCGGGGCCTGGCGACCGCCGCGCGCCAGGCGGAGGGGTTGCAGCACGTGCTGCCGCCACGGCCGGCGGGGGTGCGCGCGGCGCTCGGCGCGGCCCCGCACGCCGACGTCGTCTTCGTCGCGCACACGGGGCTGGACCACCTGCACACGGTGCGGGACCTGTGGCGGAGCCTGCCGATGGACAAGACGCTGCACCTGCGCTGGTGGTTCGTCCCGGCGGACGAGGTGCCGCGCCACGAGGAGCGGCTGACCGACTGGCTGCATCACTGGTGGACCACGATCGACGACTGGATCGCCACGACCTCGGCCGCCGAGCACCCCGACCTGCGGCCCGGCTGACACGGTCAGCCGCCCGCCAGGAAGCGGGTGACGACCGACGTCCAGCGCTCCCGCGCCTCGTCGTTGAGCTCGAGCGTGGGCACGCCGATCTGGGTGGCGACGAGCGACGCCGTCCCGTCCTCCTTCGGCTCGCTGGTGACGACGACGGACGAGCCGTCCCGCGCCTTCGTCCGCCAGGTGATCCGCCGGTCGGTGCCGCTGACCCTGGGGTCGCCCCCGACGACCGTCTCCCGCACGGCGTCGTCCCCGGCGGCGAAGGCGCACCAGCGCTCCATCAGCTCGGCCATGCCGAAGGGCGTGGCCCGGCTGACGCTGGTCTGGAAGGTGCCGTCGGACCGCTGCCCGGGGATCCGCCGGCCGATGTGCTGCTCGTAGGCGACCGTCACCGACTGGGCCCACCAGCCGACCTGCTCGACCGTGCCGTCCAGCTCCCGGTACACCTCCAGCGCGATGGCCTGGTGGGACAGGTCCTGCGCGCCGATGCCGTCCATGAACCGCAGCCACTCGTCCCAGGAGCGGTTCGTGGCTCGCTCGACCGGCCTGATCCGCGGGTTGGTCGCCATGGCCCCGGATGATCCACGAGGCGCGCCCCCGCCGGGGGCCGGTCCGCTCAGGGGCGCAGGACCTCGAGCGCGTACTCGAGCTCCGCCACCGGCCGGCCCGGCGGCAGCACGATCCCCGGCACGCCCGCGCCCGCGTCGGCCCAGCCCTCGACGGCCGCGCGGGCGGACGCGGCGTCGCCGGCGACGAGCACCTCGTCGACCAGCACCTGCGCCTCCGCCGGCAGCACGGGGGAGCGCGGCGTGGGGTTGGCCGCCACCACCGCGTCGACGGCCGCGCCCAGCCCCAGCCGGCGCAGCGTCCCGGCGTAGAGCGGACCCATGCCCGTCAGGTAGGTGACCACCCACCACGCGGCGACCTCCCGCGCCACCTCCGGGTCCGCGGCCACCGCGACCGGCAGCCCCGGCCGCACCGTCGGCAGCGGCCGGTCGGCGGCGATCGCGCCCTCCTGCAGTTGCTTCACGCCGTCGGCGAGACCGGACCGCGGCAGGAAGAACGGGCACCAGGCGTCGGCGAGCTCGCCGGCCAGCCGGACCGACCGCGGCCCGAGCGCGGCCAGGTGCACCGGGATGCCCGGGTGCGGGTCGACCGCCAGCCGCAGCGGCCGCTGCCCGCCGGCCAGCGTCGGCGTCATCCGCTCGCCGGCCAGCAGCGCGCGCACCTCCCGGGTCACCGAGCCCAGCCGGGCCACCGGGGCGGTGAACCGCTGGTCGTGCAGCCCCTCGGCCAACTGCGGGGAGCCGGCGCCCAGCCCGAGCGCGAACCGGCCGCCGGACACCGTGTCGAGCGAGCCGGCCAGCATCGCGATCGCGGCCGGGCTGCGCCCCCAGACGTTGAGCACGCCGGTGGCCAGCCCGATCCGCTCGGTGCGGGCGGCGATCGCCGCGAGCAGCACGCCGGCGTCGTGCCCCCAGCCCTCGGCGACCGAGAAGGACTCGTAGCCCAGCGCGTCGGCCTGGATCGCCAGGTGCAGGACGACGTCCGCCCGGTTCTCCATCGGCGTGACGCCCACGGAGAGGCGTCGGGTCGGTGTGGTCATGGTCGGCACCCCTCGGCATCTGTCCTCGTCACCTGGCCGCCGCTAGGGTCGGCCGCGCCCGTTGCATCCCGATTGCAGGCCAGCCGATGACAGGTGCAGGCACGGCGCACGTCCGGATCCTCGGACCGCTGCAGGTGGAGGACGCCCGCGGCCCCGTCGCCGTCGGCGGGCACAAACCGCGCACGCTGCTCGCGGCCCTGCTGCTGGCCCGTGGCGACCTCGTGTCCACCGACCGGCTGGTCGCCGCCCTCTGGGGCGACGACCCCCCGCCCGGCGCGGCGACGGCGCTGCGGGCCTACGTCTCCCGGCTGCGCGCCGCCCTCGACGGGGCGGCGGCCCTGCGGCACCGGCCGCCGGGCTACTGCCTGGCCCTGGACGGCGCGACGCTGGACGCCGACACCTTCGAGCGGCTCCTCGGCACCGCGCGGGCCGCGACCGCCGCCGGCGACCTCGACCGCGCGCTGGCCGACCTCGACGCCGCGCTCGCCCTGTGGCGCGGCGACGCGCTGGCCGAGTTCGCCGACGACGACTTCGCCACGGCGACGGCCGCCCGGCTGACCGAGCTGCGCACCAGCGCGCAGGAGGACCGGCTGGAGGTCCTGCTCGACCTGGGCCGGGCGGCCGAGGCGCTGCCGGAGCTCGAGGCGATGGTGCGCCGCCACCCGACGCGGGAGCGGCCCGCGGTCGCGCTGATGCGGGCGCTGTACGCCAGCGGACGGCAGGCCGACGCGCTCGCCGCCTTCCACGACCTGCGCACCCGCCTGGACGACGAGCTCGGCGTCGAGCCGGCCGCCCCCGCGCAGGCGCTCTACCGGCGGATCCTCGTGCACGACCCGGCGCTGGCCGCCGCGCCCCGGCAGGGCAACCTGCCGCGGCGGGCCAGCGGCTTCGTCGGCCGCGAGCGCGAGGTCGACCGCGTCCTGGCCGCGCTGCGCGCCGGGCCGCTGGTCACCCTCACCGGGGTCGGCGGCGCCGGGAAGACCCGGCTGGCGATCGAGGTGGCGGCCCGGGCCCGGCCGCGCTTCCCCGACGGGGCCTGGCTGTGCGAGCTCGCCGCGCTGCCCGACGGCAGCCCGGTCGGGCACGCGGTCGCGGCCGTGCTGCGCATCCAGCAGCGCCCCGGCCTGACGATCGAGCAGACCGTCGTCGACTACCTGCGCCCCCGCGCCCTGCTGCTCGTCGTCGACAACTGCGAGCACGTGCTCGGCCCGGCCGCCCGGCTGGTGGCCGACGTCGTCGCGCACTGCCCGCGGGTCGTCGTCCTGGCGACCAGCCGCGAGGCGCTGGGCGTCGAGGGCGAGCAGCTGTGGCCGGTGCCGCCGCTGCCGGCCGAGGACGCGGCCGCGCTGTTCGTGCAGCGGGCCCGCGCGGTGTCGCCGGACCTGCGGCTCGACGACGCCGCCACCGAGGCGGTCGCCGCCATCTGCGCCCGGCTCGACGGGCTGCCGCTGGGCATCGAGCTGGCCGCCGCCCGGATGCGGGTCATGAGCCCGGCGGAGATCGCCCGGCGGCTGGAGGAGGCTCCGCTGGTCGGCGGGGGCCGCGGCGCCGTCGCCCGGCACCAGAGCCTCGGGCAGGCGGTGGAGTGGTCCTACCGGCTGCTCCCGGAGCCCGAGCAGCGGCTGTTCTGCAACATGTCGGTGTTCGTCGGCGGCGCGGACCTGCGCGCGGTGCACCGGGTCGCCGACCCCGAGGCGACCGAGGACGACGCCCTGGACCGCCTCACCCGCCTCGTCGAGCGCTCCCTGGTGGGCGCGGTCAGCGGCGGGGCGCACAGCCGCTACCGGCTGCTGGAGACCCTGCGCGCCTACGGGCGGTCGCGGACCGAGGCCGACGGCACCGACCGGGCGCTGCACGCCCGGCACGCCGCCCACTACGTGGACCTGGCGGAGCGGGCCGCGCGCGGGGTGCAGGGCCCGGACGAGCGCGCCTGGGTGGAGGAGGCCCTCGCCGACCACGACAACTTCCGCGCCGCGTTCCTCCGCACCGCCGACGGCGACCGCGACCTGGCGCTGCGGCTGGCCGCGGCCGTGCCCGAGCTGGTGCACCTGCGGATCGGCTACGAGGCCTCCGCCTGGGCCGAGCGGGTGGTCGCCGGCGCCGACCCCGCCCACCCCCGCTACGTCGCCGCCGTCGGCGCCGCCGCCCGCGGCGCGTGGAACCGCGGCGACTTCCCCCGCGCCACGGCGCTGGCCCGCCTGGCCGGGGGCCGGCGGCCGCCGCCGGGCACCGCGCGGATCGCCTACCCCGGCGACGTCCTCGCCGACGTCGCGATGTACCAGGGGGACGCCGAGCCGGCGCTGCGGCACTACGCGGCGGAGGCCGAGCGCGCCCGGGCGGACGACGACCGGATCCGGCTGGTGTGGACGCTCTACTACGTCGCCGTCTGCCAGGCCGTGCGCCGCCGGCCGGAGGAGGGGCTCGCCGCGGCGCGGGAGAGCCTCGAGGTGGCCGAGGGGACGGCGAACCCGACGGCGCGGTCGATGGCCCGCTACGCCGTCGGCCTGGTGGTGAAGAAGTCCGAGCCCGAGCGCGCCCTGGCCCTGTTCGACGAGGCGGGCGAGCTGGCCGCGGGCGTGCGGAACTTCTGGTGGCACGGGATCGCGCTGATGGAGGCCGCGGCGACGCGCGGCGTGCACGACGACCCGGCCGTCGCGGCGCGGGCGTTCCTCGCGGTGCTCGACCACTGGGAGCGCGTCGGCGACGCCACCCAGCAGTGGCTCGCCCTGCGCTACGCGGCGCGGCTGCTGCACCGCGTCGGCGCGACCGCCGACGCCGCCGCCCTGCACGCCTGCCTCGTCGCGGCGGGCAAGCCCTCGCCCCTCGGCCCGGCCGGCCCGCCGCCGGCCGGGTCGGTCCGCGACCCCGGCCCGGTCCTGGCGACGGCGGTCGCGCACACCCGCGCGGCCCTGCACCGGATCGCGTGAGCGTGCAGCGGCGTTGCAGCCGGCCTGCAACGGGCCGGGCCGACGGTCGTCGCACCGGGTGGATCCCCCGCCCACCCCCGCACCGACGACCAGGAGTCCGAGATGACCGAGACCATCGACGCGGCCGCCGCCGACCGCGCGCTCAAGACCAGGCACCGGGCGATGTGGGCGCTCGGCGACTACCCGGCCGTGGCGTCCGACGTGATCGCCGAGCTCGGCCCCGTCCTCGTGGCCGCGGCCGGCGTCCGCCCGGGGGACCGGGTGCTGGACGTGGCGGCCGGCAGCGGCAACGTCGCCGTCCCGGCGGCGCTCGCCGGCGCCGACGTGACCGCCTCGGACCTGACCCCCGAGCTGCTGGAGGCCGGCCGCCGGTCCGCCGAGGCGCGCGGTGCGCGGCTGCGCTGGGAGGAGGCCGACGCCGAGGCGCTGCCCTACGCCGACGCCGCCTTCGACGTCGTCCTCTCCTGCGTCGGCGTCATGTTCGCCCCGCACCACGAGCAGGCCGCCGACGAGCTGGTCCGGGTGGCCCGGCCCGGCGGCACGATCGGCCTGGTCAACTGGACGCCGGAGGGCTTCGTCGGCGAGCTGTTCAGGACGATGAAGCCGTACGCGCCCCCGCCGCCGCCCGGGGCCTCCCCGCCGCCGCTGTGGGGGGACGAGGCGCACGTGCGCGCGCTGCTCGGCGACCGGGTCACCGACCTCGTCGCCCGCCGGCAGACCGTGACCGTCACCGGCCAGCCCTCGCCCGAGGCCTGGCGGGACTACTGGAAGACCGTCTACGGGCCGACGATCGTCGCCTACCGCACCGTCGCCGACGACCCCGAGCGCACCGCGGCGCTGGACCGGGACCTGACCGCTCTGGCCGCCCGGTACGACCACGGCTCGGGCGCGATCGCGATGGACTGGGAGTACCTGCTCGTGACCGCGCGCCGCGCCTGACCGACACCCCCGGCCGGGCCGCCCCGCTCCGCGGGCCGGCCCGGCCGCCCACCGCAGAGGAGCCACAGATGACCGACCTCCTGGTCCGGCGCGACGACCCGCGGACCACCCGCGTCGACGCCGGCGAGCCCGCCCGGACGGACGTGCCGCAGGGCGCCGTGCAGTTCCGGGTCGAGCGCTTCGGGCTCACCGCGAACAACCTGACCTACGCGGTGTTCGGCGACGCCCTCCGCTACTGGGAGTTCTTCCCCGCACCGGAGGGCTGGGGCCGGGTGCCCGTCTGGGGCTTCGGCCGGGTCGAGGCGTCCGGGGTCGACGGCATCGCGGTGGGCGAGCGCTTCTACGGGTACTGGCCGATGTCGACCCGGGTGACCCTCGAGGTCGCGCCGGCCGGGCCGGGCTTCGTCGACACCTCCGCGGCGCGCGCCACGCTGCCCGCCGTCTACAACCGCTACCTGCGCGCCGTGCCGCAGACCGGCTTCCCGCCCGAGCTGGACGACGCCGCCGCGGTGGTCCGACCGCTGTACCTCACCGGCTGGCTGATCGCCGACCAGCTGGCCCGCGCCGGCTGGCACGGCGCGCAGGCCGTGGTGCTCACCTCGGCGTCGAGCCGGACCGCCCTCTGCACGGCGGCCGCGATCCGGGAGCACCCGGCGCCGCCGTCGCTGCTCGGCCTGACCAGTCCCGCGCGCGTCGCGGCGACCGCCGCCACCGGCCTGTACGACCGGGTGCTCGCCTACGAGGAGGTCGGCTCGCTGCCGGTCGACGGCGGGCTGGCGCTGGTCGACGTGGCGGGCGACCCGGGCCTCCGCACGGCGGTCCACCGGGCCACCGCCGACGTCCTGCGCGCCTCGGTCCTGGTCGGCGCGACGCACTGGGAGGGGGCGACCTTCGAGGCCGAGGGGCTGCCGGGGCCGGAGCCGGTCGTGTTCTTCGCGCCGGACGCGGCCGACGAGCGGTCCGCGGAGCTGGGCCAGCTGCCGTTCGCCCGGGCGCTCGGGGCGGCGTGGGCGGGGTTCGCCACCACCCGCCTGCCCGCGCTGGTCGAGTTCCGGCACGCGACCGGCGTCGACGCGCTGACGAGCGCCTACACCGCGCTGCTGAAGGGGGACGTCGACCCGCGGACGGGCCTGGTCCTCTCGCTGTAGCCGATCGCGGGTGCAAGACGGGTGCAAGTGGGCTGCAGAGGGCGCGCGCGACGGTCGGGTCCCGCCGATCCCGAGGAGACCGAGATGACCGCGACCACGACCGCCCCGATCGACACCCGCGAGATGCCCACCGTGCACAGCTTCTTCCGGCGCGAGTTCCGGCTCGCCGGCGGTGTCGTCCGCCGGGTCGCCGAGGGGGACGCGAGGCGCGCGCGGGTCGTCGCCGAGCACCTGGACCTGCTCACCCGCACGCTGCACCACCACCACACCCACGAGGACGAGCTGATCTGGCCGCGCCTGCTCGAGCGCGTCCCCGAGGAGCTGGCCCCGATCGTGCGGCTGATGGAGGCCCAGCACGGCAGGGTCGACGTCCTGATCGCCGAGATCGACGAGATCCGGCCGCGCTGGGCGGTCACCGGCGGCGCCGCCGACCGCGACCGGCTCGCCGAGCTGTTCGACCGGCTCTGCGTGCACCTGGTCGAGCACCTGGACGCCGAGGAGGAGCGGGTGCTGCCGATCATCGCCCGCACCATCACCCAGGAGGAGTGGCACGAGGTGGGCGAGCGGGCCCGCAGGAGCAACCGGAAGGACCAGATGTCGCTGGTCCTCGGGATGCTGCAGTACGAGGGCGACCCCGCGGCGATCGACGCGATGCTGGCCGCGGCGCCGCCGCCGGTCCGCTGGATCGTGCCGAAGCTGTCACGCCGGGCGTTCCGGAAGCACGCCCTCCTCATCCACGGCACCGCGACGCCCTGAGTACGCGGCGAGGAGCTCCGCCGTCCGCTCCGCCCACCGGTCCAGCCCCGCGGCCCGGTGGCGGGAGACGGCGGACTCCGCGTGCCGCCGGGCCGCGTCCAGGTCGCCGCCGGCCGCGGCCAGCCGGGCCAGCGTGTGCCCGACGGACCCGGCGAACAGCGCCGACAGCCCGCCCACGGCCCACCGGTCGGCGTACGGCTCCAGCGCCCGGCGCAGGTCGTCGACCGCCTCGTCGCCGGCCAGCCCGGCCGCGTGCAGTTCCAGCCACACCCAGGCGCGCAGCACGGTGAGGCTGAGCCACAGGTAGTCGCGGTTGATCGGCGGCTGCTCGGTCCACGCCCCGAGCAGCACCCGGGCCTCGGCCGCGCGGCCGGCCGCGATCAGCGCCAGGGCGTGCGCGTCGCGCATCTCGTTCGGCTGGTACTCCGCGGCCACGCGCAGCTCCGGCTCCAGCTCGGCGAGGCGGCCCTGCGCCCAGCGGATCGTGGTCAGCTGCGCCAGCCCCACGCCGACGCCCGCCATGGCCAGCGTCTGCGCCAGCCGCTCCAGCCGGACGACGTCGGCCTCCGCCCCGGCCAGGTCGCCGCGCGCCTGCCGCAGCAGCGCCAGTCCCCACCCGGCGATCAGCAGCACCTGCGGGACGGCGTGCCGCTCGGCCAGCAGCGAGGCCCGGGCGAGGTCGGACCCGGCGTCGTCCAGCAGGCCCAGCTCCCCGCGGACGGTGGCGCGCTGGGTGAGCGCGTAGGCCAGGCCCGGCTCGTCGCCCGTGCGGGTGTTCAGCGCGACCATCTCGTCGGCCACCGCGGTGCGCCGGTGCAGCAGGTCCGGGCGGGTCAGCGCCCCGGTCGTGACCTGCAGGACGGCGGCCCGGTCGCGGTCGCCGAACCCCGGCCCGCGGGCGGCGGTGATCGCCGCGTCGAGCAGCGCGGTGCTGGTGTCCGCCGCCTCCGGCACGAACATGTACTCCAGCGTCAGCGCGGCCTGCACGCGCGCCCGCTGCACCGGGGAGAGGTCGCCGTCCGGGGCGTCGAGCAGGCTGTGCCACAGCGCGATGGCCGCGGAGTCGACCTGCCCGCGGATACGCCAGCCCCAGACCGCACCCTCGCTGATCTCCAGCAGCACGTCCGCGGCGCGGCCCGGCCCCTCGCGGCGCAGCGCCGACGCCCCGGCGGCCGCCAGCAGCGGCCACGCCTCCAGCGGCCGGCCCAGCCGGCGCAGCGCCCGCGCCAGCCCGACGGTCACCGCCTCCCGCTCGGCGTCGGTGGCGGCGGGGTCGTGCGCCTGCAGCTCCGCGGCCAGGGCGAACAGCCGCCGGGCCTCGTCGTGCGCCGAGCGGGCGGCCGCGGCGTCCGCGGCGCGCCGGGCGAAGCTCCACGCGGAGCGCGCGTGCGCCGGCCCGGCGAGGCGGTAGTGCTCGGCCAGCTCGGCGGCGTGGTCGGCGACCCGGCTGGCGTGCCAGTCCTCCAGCGCCGCGGCGACGTCGGCGTGCGCCCGGGCCCGGGCGGGCGCGGACAGCGCCTCGTACACCGCGTCCCGGACCAGCGCGTGCGGGAAGCGGTAGCGCCCGGGCCCCTCCTCCTCGACCAGCCCCAGCGCGAGCGCCGCCTCCAGCGCCTCGTCCACCTCGGCCCCGGACCGGCCGGCCGCCTGCTCGACGACCGGCAGGTCGAAGCCGCGCCCGGCGACGGCGGCGACGGCGAGCACCCGCCCGGCGGACGGCGGCAGCCCGGCCAGCCGCTGCCGGACGACGTCCCGGACCCCGCGCGGCACCGACCGCCAGGCCGGTGCGTCGGCGTCGGTCAGCGCGCCCTCGGCCGCGAGCAGCCGGACCACCTCGGTGACGAAGAACGGGTTGCCGCTGGTCCGCGCCACCAGCTCGTCGGCGACGCCGCCGGGCAGGTCGATGCCCGTGGCGGCCGCGACGGCGGCGGTCACCGCGCCGGCGTCCAGCCCGGCCAGCTCCAGCCGCAGCGGGTCCAGCCGGGCGAGCGCGCCGAGCAGGTCGGCGACCGGCGCCGGGGTGTCCGCGGTCGCCGCCCGCAGCGCGACGACGAGCACCAGCGGCACGGGCGCCAGCCGGGCGCCGACGCGGCGGACCAGGCGGAGGCTGTCGGTGTCGGCCCAGTGCACGTCGTCGAGCACCAGCACCACCGGCGGGCCGTCGCCGACCCCGGCCAGCAGCGCCTCCGCCAGCCGGTAGCTCTCCGCCGCGGCGTCGCGGGCCTCGCCGGGGGTGGGTGCCAGCACCCCCTCGCGGCCGAGCGCCTCGCGGGCGGCGGCGGTCCAGCCCGCCAGCGGCGGGCTGCCGTCGGGCTCCCACGCCCCGCGGCCGGTGCGCGCGCCGCGGGCCGCCGCCCGGGCCAGCACCTCGTCGGTGAAGCGGGTCTTGCCGATGCCCGGCTCGCCGAGGACGACGACCACCCGGCCCCGCCCGGCGGCCGCCGCGGCCAGCACCCGGTCGACGGCGGCCAGCTCGGCGTCCCGGCCGTGCAGCGGCGCCGCCGGCGGGGGCTCCGGGCCGGTCGCGACGGCGGGCGGGGCGGCGGGACCGGCGGCGGGCACTGAGGCAGGCACGGCGGGAGCGGTGGCCCGCGCGGCCGGGCGCCGTTCGAGCGCCGGGTCCTGCCGCAGGACTGCGGCCTCGAGCTGCCGCAGCTCCGGCCCGGGGTCGATGCCCAGCTCGCCGGCGAGGTGCGCGCGGGCGCGGCGCAGCGTGTCGAGGGCGTCGGCCTGCCGGGCGGCGCGGTACTGGGCGAGCGCGAGCAGCCCCCACAGCCGCTCGCGGGCGGGGTGCAGCCGGACGAGGTGCTCGAGCTCGGCGGCGGCGTCCCGGTGCCCACGGTCCAGCCGCAGCTCCCACGCGTCCTCCGCCGCCGACAGCCGCAGCTCGGTGAGGCGCACCGCCTCGGCGGCCAGCGCCGGCGAGGTCGCGGTCAGCCCGGCGTAGGGCTCCCCGCCCCACAGGGCCAGCGCCTCGTCGAACAGCGCCTCCGACCGCTCGGCCCGCGCCCGCCGGACGAGGTCGGCGAACCGGCGGGCGTCGACGTCCGCCGGCCCGACGGCGAGGGAGTAGCCGCCCGGGTGGGTGCGCAGCCGGTCGGTGGTGGCCCGCGCCCGCCGGGCGGGCTCGAGCTCCTTGCGCAGCCGCGCCACGTACGACTGCAGCGAGGCCTCGGCGCGGGCCGGCGGGTCCTCACCCCAGATCTGGTCGACCAGGTGCGGCACCGACACCGGCCGGCCCTCGGCGGCGACCAGCAGGGCGAGCAGGGCCTGCGGCTTCGGGCCGCCCAGGTCCGCGGGGACGCCGTCGACGCGCACGCCCAGCCCGCCGAGCACCGTGACCTGCACGGCGCGGATCGTAGGGGCGGGACCGGGGCCCGCAGGGCGTCCGGACGCGCGGCGGCGCGGGCCGACCCGGCGCCCCCGCGCGACTCAGCCGACCGGTACCGGCTCGCGGACGGGGCCGCTCACCGCAGCGCCGACATGCCCCGCTGCAGGTCCTCCAGGCTCATGCACGGCGTCAGGGTCACCCGGGCGCCCATCTGGAACAGGGGCTCGGCGATCTCCGGCATCTGGGCCGAGTCGGTCATGTCGATGACCGCCCACAGGCCGCGGCAGCCCTCCTCCCCGACGAAGTAGACCGCCTCCGGTCGCAGCCGCTCGACCGTCTCCCGGATCGTCTTGTCCAGGTTGCCCTCCGCGATGGCCCGGTTGCCGCTCTCGGTGTCGACGACGACCCTCAGCATCATCCGCATGGCGTCCTCCTGAGCGTGGGCCGCCCACGCTGGCCGGGGGAGGCCGACGCGGCCAGTGCCGTTCGGCCTGGGAATGACGCCGGCCGGCGGCGGCTTGCGGGGGAGCATGACGACTCTCGGACTCATCGGCAGCGGGCACATCGGCGGCACGGTCGCGCGGCTGGCGGTCGACGCCGGCCACGACGTCGTGCTGAGCAACAGCCGCGGGCCGGAGACGCTCGCGGACCTGGTCGCCGAGCTCGGCCCGCACGCCCGGGCGGCCACCCCGGCCGAGGCCGCGGCGGCCGGCGACCTCGTCGTCGTGACGATCCCGCTGCGGGCCTACCGGGAGGTGCCGGTCGAGCCGCTGCGCGGCAAGGTCGTCATCGACACCAACAACTACTACCCGCAGCGCGACGGGCAGATCCCGGAGCTGGACGACGAGTCGACGACGGTCAGCGAGCTGCTGCAGGCGCACCTGCCCGAGTCCCGCGTGGTGAAGGCGTTCAACAACGTCTACTCCGAGCACCTGCGCCGGCTGGCCCGTCCCGCCGGCTCACCGGAGCGGTCCGTCGTCGCGATCGCCGGCGACGACGCCGCGGCGAAGCGGACGGTGACGGAGTTCCTCGACTCGATCGGCTACGACGCCTACGACGTCGGCCCGCTCGCCGAGGGGTGGCGCTACCAGCGCGACACCGCCGCCTACGCCGGGGTCTACCTCGCGCCGGGCACCGAGTTCCCGGGGCCCGGCCGCCAGGCCACGCCGGAGATCCTGCGGGAGAAGCTGGCCGAGGCCGTCCGCTACAGGGACATGTGACCGTTCAGCGAGACGTCGGGGGCCCCGCCCCGCCGGCGGACGGCCACCAGCGCCAGCGCGAGCACGGCCGCCACCCCGAGCAGGACGAACTGCGCGGCCGGTGAGCCGTCGTGCTCGTTCAGCTTGAGCACCAGGGCGATCGCGAAGCACAGCGTCAGGGCGAGCGCCAGCCCGCGCTCCAGCCACACGGCGGTCGGGGCGGCGGTCGCGGGGGTCGGGGCATCGGGCACGGCGCGCAGCGTAGGCGGGGCGCGCCCGCCGTGGGGGGTGCGCGCGCCCCGCAGTCCCGGCGCGCAGCCCGCGAGCCGGGTCCCCGGTCTTGCGGGAATCGTGCGGAACGGCTGCGCGGATGCTGCGGGACGGCGGGCAGAGTCGTCCTCGTCGCCGGGTCACGGGGGGACCGGCGGCAGGGGGAACTGCGAGGAGCCCCGCGCACCGCCTCGGGGGAGGGCCGGTGCGCGGGGCTCCTCGGCGTCCCCGTCCGGCGCGTGCCCCGCCGCCCGCGGTCCCGTCGCACCGCCGGGGGATCACCTCTCTCCGGAACCGCCCGTCCCGCCCCGACCGGCCCGTCCGGGGCCCGCGGCGCCCCGGGCACGGCCCGCCGCACCCGGAACGGCGCGCGTCCGGCCACGGCGGCGCCGCGCGCCCGGGCAGGCTGGCAGCCGGACGCCCCGCGCGGAGCGGGAGCCGGGCCGCGGCGTGATCGCGGCCACTTACAGTGCCGGGCGCGACGCGTCGGTGGCACGCGTCCCGGAGAGCGGAGTGACCGTGGACCTCACTGGAGCATCAGCACTCGTCGTCGGCGGTGCCGGCGGGTTCGGCGAGCAGACCGTCCGGAAGTACGCGGCCGAGGGCCTCAAGGTCGTCATCGCCGACGTCGCCGAGGAGAAGGCCAAGGCCATCGTGGCCGACCTGGGCGACGGCGTGGAGTTCGTCCACACCGACGTCACCAGCGACGAGTCGGTGGACGCCGCCATCGCCACGGCGCAGTCGCTGGGCCCGCTGCGGGTCACGGTCATCGTCAACGGCGGCCCGGGCGGCGGCGCCGCGCAGCGGATCGTGTCCCGCGACGGCACGCCGATGCCGATGGAGGCCTTCCTCCAGACGACCGAGTACTACTACACGGCCACCTACCGGGTGCTCTCCCGTGCGGCCGCCTCGATGCAGGGCAACGAGCCGCTCGAGGACAACCAGCGCGGCGTCGTGATCATGACCGCGAGCATCGCCGGCTTCGAGGCCGCGCCGGGCCAGACCAGCTACGCGATGGCCAAGGGCGGCGTCATCGCCCTGACCCTGGCCGCCGCCCGCGACCTCGCCCCGGCCGGCATCCGCGTCATGGGCATCGCGCCCGGCACCTTCCTCACCCCGGCGTTCCCCGACCCGGTCAAGGCCGACGAGACCTTCGGCAAGATCGTGCCCAACCCCAAGCGGATGGGCCGCCCCGCCGAGTACGCGAAGCTCGCCCACCAGATCGCCGAGAACGACTACCTCAACGGCCACGTCATCCGGCTCGACGGCGCGCTGCGCTTCAACGCCTGACGGGGGGGGAGCCCCGGGGGGCGCTCAGGCGCTCCCCGGGACCCCCGTCCGGTCCAGCCCGGCGGCCAGCACCGAGAGGACCTGGTCCAGTTCGGTGCGCAGGTCGGCGAACGCGGGGACGGCGCTCCCGTCCAGCCACCGGTCCACGGCCACCCGCATCCCCGCCAGCGCCGTCGTCGCGCACAGCCGCGGGTAGACCGACGCCGCGACCGCCGGCGCCAGCCGCTCGGCGATCGCGTCGGCCAGCACCGCCTCCTGCGCGGCCAGGGCCGCCAGCAGCTGCGGGACCAGTGACCGCTGGCCGCGGATCACCTGCAGCGCGGTCACGTGGTCGCGGTCGTCGGCCGCCGCCCGGTCCAGGGCGAGCAGCGCCGCCTCACGCAGCGCGCGCAGCACCGACTCCTCCCGCGGG
The DNA here is from genome assembly GCF_054050575.1 of Blastococcus sp. SYSU D00868. Taxonomy (NCBI): domain Bacteria; kingdom Bacillati; phylum Actinomycetota; class Actinomycetes; order Geodermatophilales; family Geodermatophilaceae; genus Blastococcus; species Blastococcus sp. SYSU D00868. The sequence continues at coordinate 208,648 of NZ_JBJGZO010000005.1, read as the reverse complement.
CGGGCCCGGAACTCGGCGACGAAGCGGTGGAAGTCGCCGGCGGCGGAGGCCACGACGGCCTCCTCCTTGCTGGAGAAGTAGTTGAAGAACGTCCGCAGCGCGATGTCGGCCTCGGCCGCGATCTGCTCCAGCGTCACGTTCTCCACGCCGTCGCGGACGGCCAGGCGCAGCGCCGCGTCCCGGATGGCCGCCCGGGTCGCGCTCTTCTTCTGCTCCCGGCGTCCCGCCGTCGCCGTCCCCGCCCGACCGTCCACGGCGGCCTGTGTACCCGCTGCCACCTCAGCCGCCGGGGTGCGGATCGCCGCCGACCGGGGCGGGGTCGGTCATGCCCAGGTGACCGGCAGCGAGTGCAGGCCGTAGATGAGCATCTCGTTCTTCACCGGCACCTCCCCGACGGGCACCGCCAGGCGCAGGCCGGGCAACCGGGTGAACAGCTCCTGCAGGCCGATGCGCATCTCGATCCGCGCGAGCTGCTGGCCGAGGCACTGGTGCACGCCGTGCCCGAACGCCAGGTGCGAGGTGCGCGGCCGGGTGACGTCGAACCGGTCGGGGTCGGGGAAGTGCTGCGGGTCCCGGTTCACCTCGGGCATCGCGACGATGACCGTCGCCCCCGTCGGGACGTCGACCCCGCCGAGGGTGAGGTCCTCCGTGGCGATCCGGGTGACGCCGAACTGCACGATGCTGAGGTAGCGCAGCAGCTCCTCGACGGCGTTGTCGAACAGCCCCGGGTCCGCGCGCAGCGCCTCGACCTGCTCCGGGTGGGACAGCAGCGCCAGTGCGCCGAGGCTGAGCATGTTCGCCGTCGTCTCGTGGCCGGCGCCCAGCAGCACCAGCGCCATGTCCACCAGCTGCTGGTCGGTCAGCTCGGGGTCGGTGGCGCGCACGAGGCCGGAGAGGATGTCGTCGCCCGGGTTCGCCCGCTTGCCGGCCACCAGCCGCTGCATGAACGCGTACAGCGCGCCGCCGGCGATCGCCTTCTCCTCGTCGCTGGCCTGGACGTTCGTGCCGACCGACGTGTTGTGCTGGAACTCCTCGCGGTCGCCGGGGTCGACGCCGAGGAGCTCGCAGATCATCAGCGAGGGGATGGGCAGCGCGTACGCGGACACGAGGTCGGCCCCGGTCCCGGCCGCCTGCATCGCCGCGATCTGCCCGGCGGCGATCTCCCGCAGCCGCGACTCCAGCGCCTGCATCCGCCGCACCGTGAACTGCCCGGTCAGCAGCCGCCGCAGCCGGGTGTGCTCCGGCGGGTCCATGAACACGAAGTAGCCGTCGCCGCGGGGCGCCGCGTCCTCAGGGGAGACGACGGGGCAGCCGCCCCGCTCGGCCGCCTCGCCCATCGCCGCGAACTCCTCGGGGGAGAAGGAGGTGGCCTCGCGGTTGCGGAGCTTGTCGGCGCTGAACCGGGCGTCGGCCAGCACGGTGCGGCTCTCCTCGAAGCCGGTGACCAGGTAGGCGGTCACGCCGTTGAGCAGGCGCAGCGGCTGCACGGCACCCTGCCCGCGGCGCTCGACCATGCCCGGCGCCGGGTCGAACGGGCAGCCCGGCGGGTGCTCCACCAGGTCCGCGGCGATCGGCCGGCGGATGTCGATGGTGACCCGCTCCACCGTGTCCTCGGTCTGCGCGCTGTCGGTGCTCATCGCTGCGTCCTCTCCGCCGGGGTGTGCCGGGGACGCTAGCCTGGCGGTGCACGTCGTGCATAGATGCACGTCGTGCACGGACAGCGGGAGGCGCGCCGTGATCGTGGAGACCGACCGGGACAGGTGCATCGGCGCGGGTCAGTGCGTCCTCGCCGCCCCGGACCTGTTCGACCAGGCGGAGGACGACGGCCTCGTCGTGCTGCTCGACGCCGCGCCGGGCGCGGAGCACGGGACCGCCGCCCGCGCGGCCGCGGCGGCCTGCCCGGCGTCCGTCATCACCGTCCGCGCCTGAACCTGGGCGCCGGCGAGGTGCGAGCATGCGCGCCGTGCCGACCCTCGCCGACGACCGCGACGCCATCCGCGACGTCTACGCCCGCTACGTCCACGCCCTCGACACCGGTGCCGCGGCGACGTTCGCCGCCTTCTACACCGACGACGGCGTCTTCGTCGGCGGCGGCACCGGCGGGGACGACGTCGTGGGTCGCGCGGCGCTCGAGGCCTTCGCCGCCGGCCTGGTGCCGGGGTCGGTGCACCGGCTGTCGGCCAACCACCTCATCGACGTGGAGGGCGACACCGCGGTGTGCCGGTCCTCGATCGTGGTGCTGTCCGGGACCGCGGTGGTCAGCGCCGGGCGGGTCACCGACGAGCTGCGCCGGGTCGACGGCGCCTGGCGGATCGCCCGCCGCACCTTCACGCCCGACCCGGCCTGACGCCGCTCGCCGTCCGGGCGGGGCGCGCAGGCCCGTCGGGGCTCAGGCGGCCAGCGGGTGGTGGTGGCAGCGGCCGCCGGCGGTGGCCCGGGCGCCGCAGGGGGTGCCGGCCTTCGTCCGGCCGCCGGCGTCGCCGCACCGGGCGGGCCCGGCGGCGGGCGCGGGCGCCGGCGTGGCGGGCACGGTGCGCAGGAACGGCAGGACGACGCCGTCGGCCTCGGGCGTGGCCGGCGCCGGCGCGGCGGCCGGGGCGACGCGGGTCGGGGCGGGCGGCAGCCGGCGCTCGGCGCGGCGGTGCAGCACGGTCGCGGCCGACAGGCCGGCGGAGAAGGCGGTCAGGGCGGTGGCGAGGTGGCTGGCGCGCATGCCGTTCCCATCGGCAGGCGAGGCCCCGGGTGGGAAGGCCCGGACGGCGGTGGTCGGGGGGGCCCGTGTGACGACGGGGACGGATCGGTCCGGCTCGCCCGGCGCTGGTCCCCCGAGCCGGGCCCGGCGACTGTCACCGTCGTCCCATGCACGCGCACCGCAGCCCCGAGTCCCTGCCCGACGACGCGCACCGGGTCCGCTACCTGCACCTCGTCGCGGCGGCCCGCGTCGCGGCGCTCAAGCCCACCTGTGAGCAGCAGGTCGCCGACGTCGTCCGGGTGACCGTCGACGACGAGGTGGACACGACCACCTTCCGCGCGATCGTCACCGACGTCTCCCGCGACGTCCTGCCCTGACCCCGCCGAGATCTGCAATGTCGTCGCCATCAGCGGTCGATGGCGACGAGTGTGCAGATCTCGTCGAGGCAACCGAGGGCGGGGTCAGGTGCCGCAGAAGGTCCGGAACGTCGCGCCGAAGTCGGCCGGCGCCGGGGCGGCGTAGCGCTCCAGGCCCGGCCGCTCCTCGAACGGGCGGGTCACCGCGTCCAGCAGCCGGCCCAGCGGCCCCAGGTCGCCGCCGGTGGCCGCCTCGAGCGCCTCCTCGACGAGCTGGTTGCGGGGCACGTAGACCGGGTTGACCCGGTCCATCGCCGCGCCGTCGGGCGCCAGGGCCCGCCAGCGCTGTGCCCACGCGTCGAAGCCGGCCAGGTCCAGGAACAGGTTGCGGGCCGGGTCGGCGTCCCCGCGGGCGGCGGAGCCGAGCGCCCGGAAGAACGAGGTGTGGTCGACGTGGCCCGCCCGCAGCAGCTCCAGCAGGTCCTCGGACAGCGACGTGACGACGGCGTCGTCCAGCCCCTCCGGCAGGCCCAGCTTGGCGCGCATCCCGGCCGTCCACGCCGCGCTGTACCGGGGGCGGAACCCCTGCAGCGCCTCGACGGCCAGCGCGACCGCCTGCTCCTGGTCCTCGTGCAGCAGCGGCAGCAGCGACTCGGCGAAGCGGGCCAGGTTCCACTCCGCGACGAGCGGCTGGTGGCCGAAGCGGTAGCGCCCGCCGGCGTCGATGGAGCTGTAGACCGTCTCCGGGTCGACCGCCTCGAGGAACGCGCACGGGCCGTAGTCGATGGTCTCGCCGGAGATCGTGGTGTTGTCGGTGTTCATCACCCCGTGGATGAAGCCGACGAGCATCCACTGCGCCACCAGCGACGCCTGCGCGGCGACGACCGCCTCGTACAGCGCCAGGTACCGGTTCTCCGCCTGGGCGGCTCTGCCGTCACCCGACCCGATCCCGTGCCGGTCGATGGCGTGGTCGGCGAGGCGGCGCAGCAGGTCCACGTCGCCGGTCGCCCGGGCGTACTGGAAGCTGCCCACGCGCAGGTGGCTGCTGGCCACGCGGGCCAGCACGGCGCCGGGCAGCACGGTCTCGCGGTAGACGGCCCGGCCGGTCGCCGTGACGGCCAGGGCGCGGGTCGTCGGGACGCCGAGGGCGTGCATCGCCTCGCTGACGACGTACTCGCGCAGCATCGGGCCGACCGCGGCCAGCCCGTCGCCGCCGCGGGAGAACGGGGTGGGACCGGAGCCCTTGAGGTGCAGGTCGCGCAGCCGGCCCTGGGTGTCGGTGAGCTCGCCGAGCAGCAGCGCCCGGCCGTCGCCCAGCCGCGGGTTGTACCCGCCGAACTGGTGCCCGGCGTAGGCCTGCGCCACCGGCCGCGCGCCGGGCGGCACCGCGGTGCCGACCAGCAGCCGGACGCCGTCCGGTCGGCGCAGCGCGGCCGGGTCCAGCCCGAGCTCGGCGGCCAGCGGCTCGTTGAGGACGAGCAGCCGCGGGTCGGGTGCCTCCTCGGCGTGCCAGGGCAGCGCCATCTCCGGCAGCTCGCGGGCGAAGCGGTCGCCGAGGGGGACGGTCGACGGCGGGGCGGTGGTCACCTCCCCGACGGTACGACGGCAACGCGGCGGGCACCGGCTGGACGCGGGCGCCCCGGCCGCCCCGAGCGGCGGGGTCAGTCCCCGGCCGCCCCGGCGCGGCGGCGCAGCACCCGCTCCACCGGGTCGGTGGCGAACAGCGCGAGCAGCGCCCAGTAGCCGATGCTCGGGACGGCGACGCCGAGGACCAGCGCCCCGGCGAAGATCGCCGTCGTCGCGACCGCCGACGCCGGGAACGGCTCGGGCTCGTCGGCCCGGCACAGCGCGGGCCGCCGCCACATCAGCAGCGCCAGGCCGGTCAGCAGGGCGGAACTCGCGGTCATCGTCCCGATGTACAGGGCCACGGCGAGCCGGTCGGCGCCGTAGATGGCCGTGGCCTGGGTGACGAAGGGCAGCAGCACGATCGTCAGCACCCAGGCCAGGTTGACCAGCAGGAACGCCCTGTCGTAGGCGCCGATCCGCTCGACCAGCCGGTGGTGCACCAGCCACAGGCGGGCGATGACGACGAAGCTGAGGAGGAAGGCGCCGAACTGGCTGCGCTCGTCGGCCAGCAGGGCGCCGAGCTCCTCGGTGGGCGACTCGAGCACCTCGCTCAACGGCAGCACGAGCACGGTGATCGCGATGGCCACGACGGCGTCCAGGAACGTGATCAGCCGGTCCAGGCCGCGCTCCGTGCGCACGACGGCACGGTAGTGGTGACGCCGACCGCCCGGGAGGGTCGCGGCGGAGCCCCTGGCGGAGTAGATGTGACCCACGCCACTCTGCAGCGGGGTGGCCGGACGGCGGCGGCACCGTGCCGGCGCAGGGCCCTCGACGAGGTGCAGGGGAGCGACATGGAGCGGGACAACTACATCGCGGAGCTGCCGTTCGGCCGGCCGGAGATCGACGAGGACGCGTTCGTCGCCCCGACCGCCGTCGTGGTCGGCGCGGTCACCCTGGGCCCCCGGTCGAGCATCTGGTACGGCTCGGTGGCCCGCGCCGACGAGGAGGCCATCCTCATCGGCCCGGACACCAACGTGCAGGACGGCTGCGCGCTGCACTGCGACCCCGGGTTCCCGTTGGTCGTCGGCCGCGGGGTCACCGTCGGCCACCGGGTGGTCCTGCACGGCGCGCGGATCGACGACGACGTGCTGATCGGCATGGGCAGCATCGTGATGAACGGCGCGCACATCGGCAGCACCTCCATCGTGGCGGCCGGGGCGGTGGTCACCCCCGGCACCGAGGTCCCGCCGTGGTCGGTCGTGGCCGGGGTGCCCGCGCGGGTGATCCGGGCGGCGACGGAGGAGGACCTCGGCCACATCCGGGCCAACGCCGAGAGCTACACCCGCCGCCTGCCGGCCGCCCGCCGGGTGCGGCCCGTCGTCCGGCGCCCGCTGCCGGCGGCGGGGATGGTCGCCGGCGACGGGATGTTCTGAGGTGGGCACCGATCCGCGGCCGGGGGAGGAGGACGTCGGCCGGGACGACGCGCAGGCGCTGTCGCGGGCGACCGGCGGCGGGCCGGCTGACGGCCCGGACGCCGGCGCGACCACCGGCACCGGCGAGTCGGAGACGGCCGTCGGCCGGGTCGCCGGGCAGGACGCCGGCTACGCGGGCGAGACCGGGGCGGAGCGGCGGGCCGAGGAGCAGTCGGGCTAGCCGCCGTCCCGGACCATCCGGATCTCGCGGACGCCGCCGTCGACCTGCGTCGCCCCGTCCGCGACGAACCCGTGCCTGCGGTAGAAGGCCTGCGCCCGCGGGTTGGGGTCGGCCACCCACAGCACCGTCGGCTCCCCGGGGCCGACGACCGCGTCCAGCAGCGCCGGCCCCGCGCCGGTGCCGTGGTGGGCCGCGAGCACGTACAGCACGTACAGCTGCCGCGCCCACGTCGCCCCGGCGTCCAGCGGCGGGCCGGACATGGCGATCCCGACCAGCTCGCCGTCCCGCTCGGCGACCGCCACGCGGTTGGCGCGGTACCGCTCGTCGGTCAGCGCGGCGGTCCAGAACCGCTCGCGGGCGGCCGGGAAGCCCGGGTCGTCGAGGAGGGCGTCGGACACGAGCCCCCGGTAGGTCTCCTGCCAGCAGCGGACGTTCACCCGCGCCATCGACGCGGCGTCCCCGGCCCGGGCAGGGCGGATCACCAGTGCGGAACCGGCCACGCCGAACCGTAGTGCCGGCGACGACGGGAGGGTCCCCTCCCCGGGCTGTCGGGGCCCGGGTGGGGACGGGCGGTCACCCCACCCGGTAGAAGGGAGGCGTGACTGCGACGAGCGAGGGGCCGGCCCCGGACACCGAGCGGTGGGCGCCGGGCGCGACCTCCGGCCTGCAGGTCCCCGGCGACGCGGCCACGCTGCTCGTCGACGGCCCGGGCTTCCTCACCCGGGCGTTCCGGGCCTCCGGCGCCCTCGCCGCCGACAACGGCGTCCGCCGCGTCGTCGGGGCGCGGGAGTTCCACGGCGGCGGCACCGGCAGGAAGCTGGTGCTGACGGTGGAGTACGACCGGCCCGGGCCGGGCCTGCCCCACGAGCTGTTCGTGAAGTTCTCGCGCAACTACGACGACGCGCTGTGGGACAGCGGCCGGCACCAGATGGTGTCCGAGGTGGCCGTCGCGAACCTGTCCCGGTCCCCGGACTTCCCGGTGCCCGTGCCGGCCGTGCTGTTCGCCGACGTCGACCCGGACACCCACACCGGGCTGATCGTCTCCGAGTGCATCCCCTACGGGCGGGACGGCGTGGAGCCGCACCACGTCAAGTGCATGGACTACGCCGTGCCGGACCAGGTCGGCCACTACGAGGCCATCCTCCGCGGGCTGGCGCGGCTCTCGGGCGCGCACCGGGCCGGCCGGCTGTCCCCGGAGGTCGACCGCCGGTTCCCCTACGACCGTGAGCAGGCCTCGGCGGGGTTCGGCGGCCAGGTGCCGGAGGCGAAGGTCGTGCAGTGGGCCACCCGGCTGTTCGACTTCGTCGACCGCTACCCGCGGCTGTTCCCGGACACCGTGCGCGCCCCGGGCCTGCGCGACCGGGTGCTGGCCGACATCCCGGACGTGCTCGCCGCCGGCGACCGGATCCGGGAGGTGCTGCACGGCAACCCTGACCTCATCGCCTTCGCGCACTGGAACGCCAACATCGACAACTGCTTCTTCCGGCCGGGCCCGGACGGCCGGCTGGAGGCCGGCTTCCTGGACTGGGCGAACGCCGGGCAGCTGAGCGTGGCCCAGTCGATCACCGGGGCGATCAGCGGCGCCGAGCCCTTCGTCTGGGACGACCACCTCGACCACCTGCTGACCGTGTTCGCCGAGGAGTACGCGGCCGCCGGCGGGCCGCGATTGGACCTGGAGGAGCTGCGGCTGCACATCCTGCTGGGGGCGGCGTCCGGCCTGCCGCACTCGCTGGGGGCGCCGGTCGCCGTGCCGCGGGAGGTCGAGGACCTCGACGCCGTGGAGAGCTACCGGGACACCCGGCTCAGCCGGCACGAGAACGCCCGGATCCAGCTGCACCAGGCGACGCGGGCGCTGCACCTGTGGCAGACCCGGCGGCTGGGGGACCTGGTGCGCTCGCTCTGGGGACGGCGCGCCGTCACGACCTCGTGAACGTCAGGTGGGTGACCCCGCCGGGCGTCGAGACCGCCTCGACGTCGTAGCCGGCCTCCATCGCCTCGAGGCCGTCCCACAGCCGCACCCCGCGGCCGAGCACGATCGGCACCTGGACGAGGTGGACGTGGTCGACCAGCCCCGCCGCGATGAAGTCGCGGGCGACGGTCGGCCCGCCGCCGATGCGCACGTCCCGGCCGGCCGCCGCCTCGCGCGCGACGTCCAGGGCCTCGGCCGGCGGGGCGTCGAGGAAGTGGAACGTCGTCCCGCCGGCCATCTCGATCGGCGGGCGCGGCCGGTGGGTGAGCACGAAGGTCGGCGTGTGGAACGGCGGGTCCTCGCCCCACCACCCCGTCCACCCGGCGTCGTCCTGCCAGCCCGGGGGGCCGAACTTGTTCGCGCCCATGATCTCGGCGCCGATGCCCGGCTCGTGCTGCCGGGCGAAGGCGTCGTCGGCGCCGGCGCTGCCGCCCTCGCGGCCCACCATCGGGGCGCCGAAGCGGGTGGCGACCATCCACTCGTGCAGCCGTTCGCCGGCGTGGCCGAAGGGCGTCTCGAGGGACTGACCCTCGCCGGTGGCGAACCCGTCCAGCGAGATGGAGAGGTTGTGGATGCGGGTCCGTGTCATCTCGCTCGCTCCGTCCGCTCGGGCTGCCCGTCGGGGGTGGAGACCGCGGTCGGCCGCCGCACTCATCGGTCCTCCGGTGGGACGCGAGAAGCCGCTGAGACGTGGGCCCGTCCGCCCTAGCCTCGCTGCGTGACCCGGTACAGGTTCCTCGACGCGATGGGTGACGTCGTGGCCGAGCAGGAGTTCGCCGAGCACGCCCAGGCGCTGGCGTGGGCCGAGGACGAGGCGGAGGAGGACGTCCAGCGCGTGGAGTACCTCGGGCCGGAGGGCGACTGGCGCTGGGCGGGCGCACTGGGCGGGTGAGGTCGCGCGTCCGGCGAGCCGAGAGGCGCGGTCAGCCCTCGCCCAGCACACGCCTGATGTCGGCCAGCGGGTCCGACTCGCTGCGACGGTCGCGGTCGGGACCGACCTCCTGCCAGAACTGCGGCAGCCGCTCGTCCGACCGGGCACGCCAGCGACGTGGCTTGCGTCGCTCACCGGTGAGGACCTCGATGGCAGCGGAGACCAGCAGCTGATCCACCCGGTCGTGGATCAGGCGCCCGAGAGTCGGCTTCGCGGCGAGCTCCATGACCCGGCCATGTGTGCGGTCGTCGGCGTCGAGCACCATCCGCGCGAGTTCGTGCTCGTCCCGCAGCCACAACTGCTCGGCGATGTCCTCTCGACTGGCCACGATCACGACTGTCGTATCGGCAGCCCGGCGTCTCCCGGGGCTGCCTCGCGAGCGGGCCGTCCGAGCCTCGCTGAGCGCCACGTCCGTCGCGCACGCGGCACCGAGCGCAGCCGGTCACAGGCCCACCGCGCTCACACCCGTGCCGCGATGGCGGCGACGATGGCTCCGAGCAGCAGCAGGCCCAGGGCGGCGGGGATGCTGCGTGGCACCGTGCGCGCCCGGCCGATGCGGTCGTAGACCCGCTGGAGCCGGTGGCGGACCCGCTCCCCGTGGAGGGTGCCCACGGCGAGCAGCAGCAGGCAGGGCAGGCAGTACACGACGGCGTAACCGGCCAGCACCCACAGTCCGGTCGCCAGGGGCACGTCGGCGGTGACCAGTCGCTCGATGGCGATCAGGTACGGGAAGGCGTTGGGCAGGTCGGCCGCCGTGACGAGCACCCCGACGGGGGCGGCGGTCCACGGGCCGAACCACCGGGGCAGGGCGACCGCCGACCGCTCCCGGGGGCGTAGTCGGCGGAGAGCCGCGACCAGCAGGAGCAGCGCGGCCAGGCCGAAGGCGCCCCGGCGCACCCACACCAGCCCGCCGGTGACCACGTCCGCCGCCAGGTCCGCGCCGGCGTAGACGGCGACCCCGACGGCGAGGACGGCCGAGTAGGCCCCGCCCACGTATGCCAGCGCGGTGGCCACCCGGCGCTGCAGTGGCGCCAGCAGGACCAGCGCCACGCCGGCGATCGTGGCCGGGTTCAGGGAGTCGAGCGCCGCCAACCCGGCGATGCCTGCCAGCAGGCTGGGTGTCATCGCGGGACCCACACAGCCATGAGACGATGCTATCTCAGTTGAGATGTGACCGTCTCAACACGGTAGGGTGTCCCGGTGGCCGTGGACCCGCTCCTGACGCGTGCGGCCGAGGTCCTGTCGGCGGCGCCGACCGCGTCCATGGAGCAGATCGCCGCAGCCGTGGGCATCAGCCGGGCCACCCTGTTCCGGCGGTTCCCGAATCGGCAGGTGCTGGTGTCGGCGGTGGCGCGCGCGGCCGCCGAGGCCTACGTCGAGGCCACGGACGCCGCCCGGCTCGAGGACGGGCCTCCGGACGAGGCCCTGCGTCGGCTCATCGCCGCGCTGGCCCCGCTCGGTGTCCGCTTCGGGCTGCTGACGTCCCAACCGCTGGACGAGCTGGTGGAGGAGGAACTCCTGACCCTGGTGCACGGCAGCGACGAACAGCTGCGCGCGCTGGTCCGGCGGGGCCAGGAGGGCGGCGTCTTCCGCGTCGACCTCAGCGCCGAGTGGGTCGTCATCATGGTGACGTGGTTGCTCGTCGGCGGTGCCGACGGCGTTCGGCTCGGACAGCTCGCGGTGCGAGAGGTGGGACGACTCGTGACCGAGACGGTCCTGAGCGCGTTGACCCGGCCAGCGCGGCAGCACTGATCCGGGCGGTCGCCGCCCGTCGGCCGGGACGGCGTGCTGCGCGCCCGCTCAGTCCGGCTCGTCGACGCGGGTCTCGGTCGCCCGGTAGCCGCCGCCGGGCCACTCCCAGCGCCCGTCGACCGTGCCGGCCTCGCGGTCGATCCTGCCGGTGAAGCGCGCCGGGGAGTCCCTGGCGCCGTGCCAGATCGTCAGCCGGTCGCCCTCCACCTGCCAGAAGTACTCCAGCGCGAACGAGCAGAACGGTCCCGGTCCCTCGGCGCTGAAGAACATCGAGCGCAGCGTCTGCTGGGCGTGGTCGTACCCGATGTACTCGGCGCCCTCGGACTCGTCGCCGTCCATCCGCATGACCTGGACGAGGAAGTGGCCACCGGGGAGCCAGCGGCGGGTCACCGTGCCCGTGAACGGCGAGCCGCCGTCGAGGTCGTGGCCCTCGAGCCGCCACGTCCCCACCAGGACGTCGAGGTCGCGCAGCCGGGGGTGCGGCGGGGGAGCGCTGGGCCCGCCCGGCTGGTCGCCGGACCCGGTCATCGCGGCGTCCGCTCCCGGAGTGACGCCGTCAGTCCCGCGGACGGCGGCGGATCTTCGAGCCGAGCCAGGTCAGCGGGTCGTAGCGGCGGTCCACCACCCGCTCCTTGAGCGGGATGATCCCGTTGTCGGTGAGGTGGATGCCCTCCGGGCAGACCTCGCTGCAGCACTTGGTGATGTTGCAGTAGCCCAGCCCGAACTCGTCCTGCGCGAGGCCCCGGCGGTCGACGGTGTCCAGCGGGTGCATGTCGAGCTCGGCCAGCCGGATGAGGAACCGCGGCCCGGCGAAGGCGGCCTTGTTCTCCTCGTGGTCGCGGATGACGTGGCAGGTGTTCTGGCAGAGGTAGCACTCGATGCACTTGCGGAACTCCTGCGAGCGCTCGACGTCCACCTGCTGCATCCGGTGGCTGCCGTCCTCCTCCCGCGGGCGCGGCGTGAACGCCGGGATCTGCGCCGCCTTCTCGTAGTTGTAGGACACGTCGGTCACCAGGTCCCGGACGACGGGGAAGGTGCGCAGCGGCGTCACCGTCACCGTCTCGTCCTCGGCGAAGGTGCTCATCCGGGTCATGCACATCAGCCGCGGCCGGCCGTTGATCTCGGCGCTGCATGACCCGCACTTGCCGGCCTTGCAGTTCCACCGGACGGCGAGGTCGCCGGCCTGGGTGGCCTGCAGCCGGTGGACGACGTCGAGCACGACCTCGCCCTCGTTCACCGGCACCGTGAAGGTCTGCAGGTCCCCGCCGGACGCGTCCCCGCGCCAGACCCGGAACGTCGCGTCGTAACTCATCGCCTCATCCCTCGAAGATCTCGGCCAGCTCGCGCGGCATCTGCGGGAGCGGCTGCCGGGTCAGCGACACGGAGCCGTCGGGGGCCAGCGCGCAGACGAGGTTGGTGCGCGACCACTCGTCGTCGGTGGCCGGGAAGTCGTCGCGGGTGTGCCCGCCGCGGCTCTCCTGCCGCTCCAGCGCCGCCCGCGCGATGCACTCGCTGACCCGCAGCATGTGCGGCAGGTCCAGCGCCAGGTGCCAGCCGGGGTTGTACTGCCGGTGCCCCTCCACCGACAGGGCCGCCACCCGCTTCTTCAGCGCCTCGATGCGGTCCAGCGCCTGCTCCATCTCGGCCGCGGTCCGGATGATCCCGACCAGGTCGTGCATGGTCTGCTGCAGGTCCTGCTGCACCGTGTACGGGTTCTCCCCGCCCTCCCGCTCGAACGGCGCCAGCGCGGCGCGGGCGGCGTCGGTCAGGGCGTCCTCGTCCAGCGGCGGCCGGCTGCCGGGCGGCCGGGCGCCGGCGTGCTCGGCGGCGGCCGCACCGGCCCGGCGGCCGAACACCAGCAGGTCCGACAGCGAGTTGCCGCCCAGCCGGTTGGAGCCGTGCATGCCGCCGGCCACCTCGCCCGCGGCGAACAGGCCGGGCACCCGCGCGGCCTCGGTGTCCGGGTCGACCTCCACCCCGCCCATCACGTAGTGGCAGGTGGGGCCGACCTCCATGGCCTCGGCGGTGATGTCGACCTCGGCCAGCTCCTTGAACTGGTGGTACATCGACGGCAGCCGCTTGCGGATGTACTCGGCCGAGCGGCGGGAGGCGATGTCGAGGTAGACGCCGCCGTGCGGGGTGCCCCGGCCGGCCTTCACCTCGCTGTTGATCGCCCGGGCGACCTCGTCGCGGGGCAGCAGCTCCGGCGGCCGCCGGTTGTTCTTCTTGTCGTCGTACCAGCGGTCGGCCTCGTCCTCGGTCTCCGCCGTCTCCTTGCGGAAGAAGTCCGGGATGTAGTCGAACATGAACCGGTTGCCGGCCGAGTTCTTCAGGACGCCGCCGTCGCCGCGGACGCTCTCGGTCACCAGGATCCCGCGCACCGACGGCGGCCAGACCATCCCGGTGGGGTGGAACTGGACGAACTCCATGTTCACCAGCGAGGCGCCGGCGGCCAGCGCCAGCGAGTGCCCGTCGCCGGTGTACTCCCAGGAGTTCGAGGTGACCTTGTAGGACTTGCCGATCCCGCCGGTGGCCAGCACCACCGACGGCGCCCGCCAGGCCACGAACCGGCCCGACTCCCGCCAGTAGCCGAACGCGCCGCTGATGCCGTCCGCGTCGGTGAGCAGCCGGGTCACCGTGCACTCCATGTACACGTCGATGCCGAGCGCCACCGTCCGCTGCTGCAGGGTGCGGATGAGCTCCAGGCCGGTGCGGTCCCCGACGTGGGCCAGCCGGGCGTACCGGTGCCCGCCGAAGTCGCGCTGGCTGATCAGCCCGTCGGCGGTGCGGTCGAACAGCGCGCCCCAGTCCTCGAGCTCGCGCACGCGGTCGGGCGCCTCCTGGGCGTGCAGCTGCGCCATCCGCCAGTGGTTGAGCATCTTCCCGCCGCGCATGGTGTCCCGGAAGTGCACCCGCCAGTTGTCCTCCGGGTACAGGTTCGCCATCGCCGCGGCGATCCCGCCCTCGGCCATCACGGTGTGCGCCTTGCCGAGCAGCGACTTGCACACCACCGCCGTCCGGGCGCCCTGCTCGTGCGCCTCGATCGCCGCCCGCAGGCCGGCGCCGCCGGCCCCCACCACGACGACGTCGTAGTCGTGCCGCTCCAGCTCCACCATCAGAAGAACCTCAGATCCGAGATCGTGTCGGTCGCCAGCAGCAGCACGTAGAAGTCGGCGAACGCGACGCCGAACAGCGAGATCCACGCGAACTTCATGTGGTTGGCGTTGAGCTTCGAGACGACGGTCCAGAAGCGGTAGCGCAGCGGGTGCCGCGAGAAGGAGTTCAGCCGTCCGCCGACGATGTGCCGGCACGAGTGGCAGGACAGCGAGTACAGCCACAGCAGCGCCGCGTTGGCCAGCAGGACCAGCGTGCCCAGCCCCATGTGCCCCCAGGCGCCGGTCTCGTCGCGGAAGGCGAGGACGGCGTCGTAGGTCAGGATCACGTTGAAGACCAGGCCCGCGTAGAAGAAGTAGCGGTGCACGTTCTGCCCGAGCAGCGGCAGCCGGGTCTCACCCGTGTAGCGGCGGTGCGGCTCGGCGACCGCGCACGCCGGCGGCGACAGCCAGAACGACCGGTAGTAGGCCTTGCGGTAGTAGTAGCAGGTCAGCCGGAACCCGAGCGGGACGACCAGGATGTAGATCGCCGGGGAGATCCACGACGGGCCGGTGAACAGCTCCGGGAAGGTGTCGCCCTCGCAGTCGGTCGTGATGCACGGCGAGTAGAACGGCGAGATGTAGGGCTCGGCGAAGTAGTGGGCGTTCTGGAACGCCCGGATCGTCGAGTAGACGATGAACAGCACCAGGACGACGACCGTGATCAGCGGCTGCAGCCACCAGCGGTCGGTGCGCAGGGTGCGTGCCGCGATGGCCGCGCGGCGGGGCGGGGTCTCGCTCCTGCCGCGCCCGGGGGTGACCGCCCCGGTTCTGCGCGGAGCGGTCGCGGTCACGGCGTGGTCCGCCGGCCGCCGAGGAAGGGCGTCCCGGGGACGCCGGGGGCATGAGCCCCGTCGGGGGCCTCCAACGACACGTCGTCCATGAGCGCCTCCAGCACCGTTGCTGACGCGCCGCCGCATGGCGGTGGGGCGCATCCGACCACGGACGTCGTCCGGAGGGAAGGGGCTGTGCCCGATCCGTGTCGCTGCCGGCGGACCCACCGCGCGCGCCCAGCGCCGGAGAGGAGCTCGTCGGCCAGGGGCTGGGCTTCGACGTCGGCACGCTGCTCAGCCGGCGCCACCTGCCCTCCCTCCGGCGTCGGCGCGGCCACCACGCCGACCGGGGGCGGCATGGCCGCGCCCGGTGGCCCCGGCGCGGGCGGGACGCCGCCGACCGGCGCGCCGCCCGCGCCGCCCACGCGATGAGCGCGGGGAGGGGCTAGCGGGACTGCTCGGTGGTGGGCTCGTCGGCGGTGCGCTCGGTGAACGCGGAGAACGTCTGGGCGACCGGCTCCTCGTCGACCGCGGCCGGGTCGACGGGGGCCGGGGTGCCGCCGGCGCCGGCCTGCTCCGTGGACGGGTCGTCGGCGGTGCGCTCGGTGAAGGCGGAGAACGTCTGGGCGACCGGCTCCTCGTCCTCCAGCGGGAACCCGCCGCCGGCCGCGCCGCCGTTGGCCGCCCCGCTGCCGCCGCTCGACGCGGCCGGCGCGTGCTTGGTCAGCCCGTCCACCGCGCCCTGCAGCTGCGGCGGCAGGCTCTCGCGCACCTTGCCCACGGCCTGCTGCACCTCCGGCCGCTCGGTCAGGCGCGTGGCGGCCTGCTGGATCTGCTCGTACCGCGCGCGTCCGGCCCGCGTGCCGAGCACGTAGCCCACGCCGATGCCGAACGCCAACGACAGCTTGCCCATGAGTCGCTCCTCCTCTGCGGCCCGCGCTCTGCGGCCGTCCGGACCGCGCCGTACCCCGCCCGGCCGGGGTGAACCCGTTGCACACCGGCGGCGTCGGCGCAGGTCGCGGCCGTGCGCCGGATCGTTGACGGCGGGGCAGCGGACGGTCACCCTCGGCGCATGACCGTCGTCCCCCTCCGCTCCGACTCCTGGACCTGGGAGAGCGCCCGGGGGCTCACCCGCGCCGTGCGCGTCTCGCCGCACGTCGACGCGGGCCTGCTGACCGTCAGCTTCTGGCGGGACGACCGCTGCGCCGGCACGGTCCGCCTGACCCCGGAGGAGGCCGCCTCGCTCGTCGGCCGGCTGAGCGCCGCACTGGCCGGCATGGCCGTCCGGCCCGGCGCCGGGGAGGACGGCGACCCGTCGGCCGGGCACGGCGACGCCTCGGTGGAGGACCGGCTGGCGCAGGTCGAGCAGCGGCTGCGCCTCCTCGAGGCCGGGCAGGAGAGCCCGCCGGCCTGATCGCCGGTCAGCGCCGCGGTCAGGGCTGCGGCACCACCGGCGGGTCCGCGGCCGCCGCACCGACGGAGTGGCGGTCCAGGAAGTCCAGCGCCGTCCCGGCGACCTCCGCCCAGCCGACGTCGATGCCCAGCGAGTGGCCCCGGTCGGGGAACGACACGAACTCGGTGATGCCGCCGCCGTGCCGCCGCTGGATCCGGTAGGCCGTCCGCGAGGTCGCCTCGGGCACGGTGCGGTCGCGGCCCGCGCCGATAACCAGCAGCGGCCCGCGGCTGCGGTGGACGTCGACCGTGGCGGCGCCGCGCGGGGCGAACGCCGCCAGCCCCGCCTGGAACAGCGGCCGGGCGGGGGAGGGGATGGCGTACGCCGCGTACAGCCGGTCGGACTCCTCGCGGGGGACGGCGCTGGCGAAGCCGCGGGCGAAGCTGTCCGGGGTGTGCGCCCAGGTGCGGCTGCGCAGCTGCGGACGGGAGAGCACCGGCCAGGCGGTGCGCAGCTGCGCCGGCGGGAGCGTCAGGTTGCCCCGGAACTGCGCGGGCGACAGCGCCACGCACGCGCGGGTCAGCCCCATCCCGTGCAGCTTCTGCGCCACCAGCCCGCCGAAGGAGTGCCCGATGACGACCGGCGGGGCGGGCAGCTCGGCGATGACCCGCGCGTGGTGGTCGGTGACCTCGCCGATGCCCACGCCGGCCACCGCCTCCGGGTGCGCCCGGGCCTCCGCGACGGTGGGCGGCTCGCCCGGCCAGCCCGGGGCCACCGGCGCGTAGCCGCGCGCGGTCAGCAGCTCGGCCCACGGCGCCCAGCTGCTCGCGTGCAGCCAGAGCCCGTGGACCAGGACGACGGGGACGGGTTCGGCGGCGCTCACGGGTCCTCCCGGACGGACGAGGGGCGCGGCGACCGGCGGCCGCGACGCCGCGACGCTAGGGCCGGTGACGGCCGGCGCACGGTGCCCTGCCCGACCGGTCCTGGACCCTGCCTGCCGGGTCCCGGCCCTTTACACGCCCGCGCGCCCGCCGCCACGATCGCGTCCTCCCGGCGACGCGGCCGGTTCCCGGCCGGACTGGAGGCACCGTGGTCACGCTCGTCGACACCGCCGCGCTGCCGCCGGGCGAGCGGCGGGCCGGCGCGGTCTCCGAGCTGCTCGAGGCCTCGATGTCCTCGCGGGTGCGCTTCCCCGACCCGCACGCGGCGGCCTCCGCCCGGCTCGACGGCTGGGACCTCGGCGGGGTGTCGGTGATGCGGGCCGAGCTCACCGGTGACCTGTCCCTGCTGCGGACCGCCCGGCACGCCCGCGCCGACCCCGCGTCGGTGGTGTCCCTCGCCGTCCAGGAGGTGGGCAGCGCCCGGCAGGAGCAGGCCGGCGTCCAGCGGGTGGTGCCGGCCGGCGGGCTGTCGGTGACCGACGTGTCGGCGCCCTACGAGTACCGGTGGGCAGGTGCAGGGGCCTGCCGGGCGCTGCGCATCCCCGCCCAGCGGCTCGGGCTCCCGGTCGACGTCGTCCGCGCGGCGGTGCCGGTCGCCCACCGCAGCCCGCTCTTCCCGCTCGTGCGCGCACACGTCGTCCACCTCACCCGGGACGCCGAGCGGCTCGCCCGCGAGCCGCAGGCGCACACCCTCGCCGCGGCGACGGTCGACCTGGCCCGGGCCCTGCTCGCCTCGGCCGCGGGCCGCCCGCTGCCCGGCGGACACCCCGGCACGCTGCTCGGCCAGGTGCGCGCCTACGTGCGGCAGCACCTGCGGGACCCCGACCTGGACGTCGAGCGGATCGCGCGGGCGCACGCCGTCTCGGTCCGCCAGCTGTACCGGATGTTCGCCGCCGCCGGGGCGAGCCTCGAGCAGGAGGTCATCGGCCAGCGGCTGCGCGGGGCCCGGGACGACCTCGCCCACAGCGGGCGCGCGATCGGCGCGGTCGCCCGCCGCTGGGGGTTCGGCGACCCCTCCTACTTCAGCCGCCGGTTCCGGGCCGAGTACGGCATGGCGCCACGGGACTGGCGCCGGGCCGCAACCCGGACCACCCACGACGACGGGAGCCCACCGTGACCCAGCCCGCCCCGATGGTGGTGCCGCGCTTCTCCGTGCACCAGCGGATCACCGTCATGGTCAACCGCTACGAGTTGGTCGCCACCCAGCCCGACGGCAGCGACGGACCGCTGCTGGCGCTGGCCGAGCAGAAGCGGATGAAGCTCCGGGAGGAGGTCGTCTTCACCGCCGACGGCCGCCCGGTGTTCTCCTTCAAGGCCCGGCAGCGGCTGGACGTGCACGCCCAGCACGACGTGCTCGACGAGCACGGCAACGCGCTGGGGAGCTTCGGCAAGCGGTTCGGCGCCAGCCTGCTGCGCTCCACCTGGGACCTGTCGATGCCCGGCCTGCAGGCCGTCGGGCAGGAGCGCCGTCCGGTCATCGCGCTGCTGCGCCGGATCTGGACGGTGATCCCCTACGTCGGCGACGTCTGGGTGCCGTTCGTCTTCCACTTCGACTTCGTCGACACCGCCACCGGGACGCCGGTGATGACCAGCGAACGGCGCAAGTCCGTCCGCGACCGCTACGACGTGACGGTGCACGACCCGCGGCTGGACTTCCGGGTCGCGGCGTCGATGGCCGTGGCCCTGGACGCGCTGCAGAGCCGCTGAGCCGGGTCAGCGGAAGAAGGCCGACACCAGGCCGAGCAGCCCGCCCGAGGAGTTCGCGCCCAGGTGGCCCCCGCCGCCGACCCGGCGCCGCCAGTCCGCAGCGATCAGGAAGGGGGCGGCCACCGCCCACAGCGCGACGGCGATGCCGATGGTGATCCTGCGGTCCACGGGCAGCACGAACTCCGAGAACAGGGCCAGCACGCCGGCCGCGGCCAGGCAGTAGCCGATCCGTCCCCAGCGCCGCTCCCGCCGCGCCCGCCGAGCGTCGGCCTCGGCCAGTTCCCGCTCGTGCTCCTGCACCCGCCTGCCTCCCGTTCCCTCGTGCCCGGCCGCCGGGCGGTCGCGGAAGCTAGCAGCGCCGGCCGCCGCGCGGGGACTCCCCGCGCGCGGACGCGACGACGCCCCCCGCTCCCGGGCCAGGGGGAGCGGGGGGCGTCGGCGTGGCCTGCCCCCTCCGCCGTGACCCCGCGGACGGCGGGGCGGGGGCGGCCGGGTCAGCGAGCGGCGCCGTCGCGCTGGACGCCGGTGAAGGTCAGCGCGAGCGTCGCGCTCTGGTCCTGGAACGCGTCGCCGGCCGACGTCGGCAGCGACAGCGTGAACACCAGGTGGTCGACCCCGCCGGGCTGCAGGCTGGCGACGCCGGCGAGCGGGGCGTCCATCACCGCGCGGCCGGAGTACAGCGTCGAGGCCCCGCCCGAGCAGGTGTAGGTCGGCGCGGACGGCGTGCCGCCCTGGGTCCACGCGGCCGGGCAGGAGCGCACCGACAGCTGCAGGCCAGAGGTGGGGTCGCTGGTCAGCACGCCGGCGGCGGCCGAGGATGCCAGGCTGACCTGGCCCAGCGGCGAGGTGCCGTCGTTGACGAGGTCGACCGCGCGGGTCATCGAGTCGCCCGGCACGAAGCCGGCGGTGGTCACCGGGACGGCGGCGCCGCGCTGGCTCACGTCGATCGAGACGGTGCCGGTCGAGACCTGCGTCGAGATCGGGGTCGTGCTGTCGGTGAACGTGCCGAACGTGCCCAGGCCGGCCACGGCGGCGGCAGCGGCCACGACGCCCAGCGAGCCGAGCACCTGGGTGCGGCGGCGGGCGACGACGTTGCGGGAAGACGTCATCTCAGGTTCCTCCAGTCCGGTTGCCGGGCGGGCTGTTCCGCCGGCAGGGAGGACTCTCGGCCCCGAACCGCAGGCCGCCCGCCGCCCTCCCGCAAGGTCTCCGCAAGACCGGGCCGGTGTTTGCGCGGTGTCCCGATGGGGGCAGGCGGCTGCGCGTGACCTACTC
This sequence comes from Blastococcus sp. SYSU D00868, assembly GCF_054050575.1. NCBI lineage: Bacteria > Bacillati > Actinomycetota > Actinomycetes > Geodermatophilales > Geodermatophilaceae > Blastococcus > Blastococcus sp. SYSU D00868. Next base: position 188,488 of record NZ_JBJGZO010000005.1, on the reverse strand, counting down.
GATCGTCGCCCGGGACACCACGACCGGGGAGATGGGCGTCGCCACCCAGTCGCAGGCGTTCGCCGTCGGCAGCGGCGTCCCCTTCGCCCTCCCCGGCCAGGGGGTGATCGCCAGCCAGTCGATGGGCGAGCCGATGTACGGGCAGATCGGCCTGGACCTGCTGCGCGGGGGCTTCACCGCCCAGGAGGTGCTGACCGCGCTGCGCAGTGTCGACCCGAACCCCGAGCTGCGGCAGGTCGCCGTCCTCGACGTCTCCGGTGACCTCGCCGCCTACACCGGCGAGGCGTGCGTCGCCGACGCCGGGCACATGGTGGGGGAGGGCTGCGTCGCGCTCGCCAACATGGTGACCGGGCCGCGGGTGTGGGAGTCGATGGTCGCCACCTTCGAGACCACCGAGGGGCCGCTCGCCCAGCGGCTGCTGCTGGCGCTGCACGCGGGGGAGGACGCCGGCGGGGACCTGCGCGGGCGGCGGTCGGCGGCGGTGTTCGTCGTGCGGGCCACCACGACCGGCCGGCCGTGGCGCGACACCGTCGTGGACCTGCGGGTCGACGACTCCGAGGACCCGGTCGGCGAGCTCGACGCGCTCGTCGTCCGGCTGTCCCGCTACCAGGACGTCGTCCGCGCCTTCCAGCAGGCCATCGGCGGCGACGCAGTCACCGCCGACCGGGTGCTGGAGGCGCTGCGGCTGCCCGATCCGCACACCGAGCCCGACCACGTGCTGTGGCGCGCCGTGGTCGCCGGGCTGGCCGGCCGCGAGGACGCCGCCCGGGGGATGCTCAGCGAGCTGGCCGAGGTCGCGCCGCAGTTCGTCGAGATCGGCCGCCGGTTCGGCACCGCGGGCCTGGTGGACGCCGACCTGCTCGCGCGGATCCTGCCCGAGGGGGCCGCGCCGCACGCCGGTTAGCCGTGCTGCCGACGGTCAGCCGGGGATCGGGAAGACCAGCAGCGAGCTCGACGCCGTGGCCACGCTGCGGCCGGCGGCGTCGAACACCTCGCCCTCGGCGAAGGCCACCCGCCGGCCGGGCTTGACCACCCGGCCCACCGCGCGCAGCGGCCCGCTGTCGGCGGTGACCGCGCGCAGGTAGGTCACCTTCAGCTCGATCGAGGTGTAGCCGGTGCCCCGGGGCAGGGTCGAGTGGACGGCGCACCCGGCGACGGTGTCGAGCAGGGTGCACACCAGCCCGCCGTGGACGACGCCGATCGGGTTGTAGACCGACTCGTCGACCAGGCAGGAGAACTCCACCCGGCCGGCCTCGACGGCGACCAGGTCCATCTGCACCAGCGGCACGATGGGCGGCGGGGGCAGGACGCCGTCCCGCAGCGCCTCCAGCGTCTCCAGGCCCGAGCGCTCCAGCGCGCCCGCCGCGGTGACCATCGGGTCGTACCAGGTGACGGTGCGCGAGCGGGGCTCGCCCCAGGCGGGCGGCGCCTCGGCGGCGGTCGGGTCAGCGCTCATCGTCGGACTCCTCGTCGGCGGGCAGGCCGGACAGCACCCGGCCGGCGGGGGTGAGCTCGCGGGTGACCCGGGAGCCCATGACGGGCTCGCCGCAGGTGCGGCAGACCCACTCGGCGTCCACCTCGTGGGCGGCGGAGTCGCCGGGGGCGTGGGTGAGGCGGACGGGCGGCTCGTCGGCGGCCCACCGGTTCCCCCACTGGAGCAGCGCCTGCAGCACCGGCAGCAGGTCCCGCCCGGCCGGCGTCAGGTGGTAGCCCGAGCGCGGCGGGGAGTCGCTGTACGGGCGCTTCTCCAGCACGCCGGCGGCCACGAGGGCGTTGAGCCGGGCGGTCAGCCGGTCGCGGGGCGCGCCGGTGCCGCGGGCGATGTCGCTGAAGCGGTGGTTGCCCAGCGACACCTCGCGGACGACCAGCAGCGACCAGCGCTCGCCGACCAGCTCCAGGGCGGCGGCGATCGAGCAGGGGCGGCCGGGCAGCTCGGCGAGGTCGACGGCGGACGTCATGGCTCTAGGTTTGCACATCAAACCGACTCCGGCTAGCGTGCCGCCTCGTCGGTTGGAGAATCGAACTGAGGAGGCCCGCCATGCGGGACGCGGTGATCGTGGAGGCCGTCCGGACGCCGGTCGGCAAGGGCAAGCCCGGCGGGTCGCTGGCCGGGGTGCACCCGGCCGACCTGCTCGCCGGCACCCTGGAGAGCCTCGTCGAGCGATCCGGCGTCGACCCGGCGGTGGTCGACGACGTGATCGTCGGCTGCGTGTCGCAGGCGGGGGAGCAGGCGGCCAACATCGCCCGGCGCGCCGCCCTCGGGGCCGGCTTCCCGGAGCACGTGCCGGCGACGACGGTCGACCGGCAGTGCGGGAGCAGCCAGCAGGCGGTGCACTTCGCCGCCCAGGGCGTGATCTCCGGCGCCTACGACGTCGCCGTCGTCGGCGGGGTGGAGTCGATGAGCCGCGTGCCCATGGGCAGCGCGGCCCGCGGCGCCGAGGACGTGATGGGGGAGCGCTACGCCGCCCGCTACCCCGAGGGCGGGGTCAGCCAGGGCGTGGCGGCCGAGCTCATCGCCGCCCGCTGGGGGCTGTCCCGGACGCAGCTGGACGCGTACGCCGCCCGCAGCCACGCCCGCGCCGCCGAGGCCTGGTCCGCCGGCCTGTTCGCCGACCAGGTCGTGCCCGTCAAGGCCCGCCAGGCCGACGGCTCGCTCGCCCTGGTGACCACCGACGAGACCGTGCGGCCGGGCACCGACCTGGAGACCCTGGCCCGGCTGCGCCCGGCCTTCGCCGACGAGCGGATCGCGGCCCGCTTCCCGCAGCTCACCGAGTGGAGGGTGACGCCCGGCAACAGCAGCCCGCTCAACGACGGCGCCGCCGCGCTGCTCGTGACCACCAGCGAGAAGGCCCGCGAGCTCGGGCTCCGGCCGCGCGCCCGCATCCACACCATGACCGTCGTCGGCGACGACCCGCTGATGATGCTGACCGCGGTCGTCCCGGCGACGGAGAAGGCGCTGCGCCGGGCCGGCCTGTCCATCGGCGACGTCGACCTGTTCGAGGTGAACGAGGCCTTCGCCTCCGTCGTCCTGGCCTGGCAGGCGGAGACGGGCGTGACCACCGACAAGGTCAACGTCAACGGCGGCGGCATCTCGATCGGCCACCCGCTGGGTGCCAGCGGCGCCCGGATCATGACGACGCTGGTCGACGCGCTGCACCAGCGGGGCGCCCGCTACGGGCTGCAGACGATGTGCGAGGCCGGCGGCCTGGCCAACGCGACGATCCTCGAGCGCCTCGACGCACCGGCCGGGATCAGGTGACCTGATCGTGGCGCGTCCTCCCTCACCGCACACCGTGAGGGAGGACGCGTTGCGGTGAGGGAGGACGGCGACCGCCGCCCCCGGGAACGCGAGCGGGCGGGGACCCGCGAGGGGTCCCCGCCCGCCGGCGGCGTTCCTGGCCCCGTCCAGAGGCTCGCCCCGAGCTCGTGAGGGGTGAGGAGGACGGGGTCCTTACATCAGCTCTTCGGCCGGGCGCCGGCGCGCAGCGCGCCGAGCAGGTCGTGGTTGAGCCGGGAGATGGTCTCCATCGAGATGCCCTTCGGGCAGGACGCGGAGCACTCGCCGATGTTGGTGCAGCCGCCGAAGCCCTCGCGGTCCTGCTGGGCGACCATGTTGACCACCCGGTCGTTGCGCTCGGGCTGTCCCTGCGGCAGCAGCCCGAGGTGGGTGACCTTGGCCGCGGTGAACAGCATCGACGACGCGTTCGGGCAGGCCGCCACGCACGCGCCGCAGCCGATGCAGGTCGCGGCGTCGAAGGCGAAGTCGGCGTCCTTCTTCGGCACCGGCACCGAGTGCGCCTCGGGCGCGGTGCCGGTCGGGGCGCTGATGTAGCCGCCGGCCTGGATGATCCGGTCGAGCGCCCGCCGGTCGACGGCGAGGTCCTTGATCACCGGGAACGCCGTCGCCCGCCACGGCTCGACGTCGATGACGTCGCCGTCCTTGAACGACCGCATGTGCAGCTGGCAGGTCGTCGTCTGCGGGTGGCCGTCGTGCAGCCCGTTGCCGTGGGCGCGACCGTTGATCATGACGCCGCACATGCCGCAGATGCCCTCGCGGCAGTCGTGGTCGAAGGACACCGGGTCCTCGCCGGCCATGATCAGCTGCTCGTTGAGCACGTCGAGCATCTCGAGGAACGACATGTCGGGGGAGACGTCGTCCAGCTCGTAGCTGACCATCTTGCCGGGGGAGGCGGCGTTCGGCTGACGCCAGATCCGCAGCGTCACCCGCATGGTGCGCTCCTGGTGGGGCGCCGTGGCGGCCCGGGGGCCGTCCTCAGTCATCGTCACTGCTGACTCCGCTGGTTCGTCACTTGTAGGAGCGCTGGGCGAGGTGCACGTACTCGTAGGCGAGGTCCTCGCGGTGCAGCACGGGGGCGGTGCCCTGCGGCGTCCACTCCCACGCCGCCACGTAGGCGAAGTTCTCGTCGTCCCGCAGCGCCTCGCCGTCGGGGGTCTGGCTCTCGGCCCGGAAGTGGCCGCCGCAGCTCTCGCGGCGGTGCAGGGCGTCGATGCACATGAGCTCGCCGAGCTCGATGAAGTCGGCCACCCGGCCGGCGTGCTCGAGGTTCTGGTTGAACGAGCTCCAGGTGCCGAGCACCTTCACGTTGCTCCAGAACTCCTGGCGGATCTCCTGGATGCGGTCGATGGCCTTGCGCAGTCCCTCGTCCGTGCGCTCCATCCCGCAGTAGTCCCACATCAGCTGGCCCAGCTCCCGGTGGAAGGAGGCCACGCTGCGGGTGCCCTGGATCGACAGCAGCTTGTGGATCTGCTCGGTGACGCCCTGGACGGCCTCCTGGGCCGCCGGGTGGCTGTCGTCGACCCTGGGGAAGGGGCCGTCGGCGAGGTACTCGGTGATGGTCGCCGGCAGCACGAAGTAGCCGTCGGCCAGGCCCTGCATCAGGGCGCTGGCGCCGAGCCGGTTGGCGCCGTGGTCGGAGAAGTTGGCCTCGCCGATCACGAACATCCCCGGGATCGTCGACTGCAGGTCGTAGTCCACCCACAGCCCGCCCATCGTGTAGTGGACGGCGGGGTAGATCCGCATCGGCGTCGCGTAGGGGTCCTCGCCCGTGATCTGGGCGTACATGTCGAACAGGTTGCCGTACTTGGCCTCGACGGCCTTGCGGCCCAGCCGCTGGATGGCCTCGGCGAAGTCCAGGTACACGCCCAGCCCGCCGGGGCCGACGCCGCGGCCCTCGTCGCACACGTTCTTGGCCGCGCGGGAGGCGATGTCGCGGGGCACCAGGTTGCCGAAGGCCGGGTACCGCCGCTCGAGGAAGTAGTCGCGCTCGTCCTCGGGGATCTGCCGCGGGTCGCGGGTGTCGCCGCGCTCCTTGGGCACCCACACGCGGCCGTCGTTGCGCAGCGACTCGCTCATCAGCGTGAGCTTCGACTGGTACTCGCCGTGCACCGGGATGCAGGTCGGGTGGATCTGCGTGTAGCAGGGGTTGCCGAAGTACGCGCCACGCTTGTGCGCCCGCCAGATCGCCGTGGCGTTGGAGCCCTTGGCGTTCGTCGACAGGTAGAAGACGTTGCCGTACCCACCGGTGGCCAGGACGACGGCGTCGCCGTAGTGCGTGCTGAGCTCGCCGGTGACCAGGTCGCGGGCGACGATGCCGCGGGCCCGGCCGTCGACGATGATCAGGTCGAGCATCTCGGTGCGGGCGTGCTGCTCCACCGTGCCGGCGGCCATCTGCCGCTCCAGCGCCTGGTAGGCGCCGTACAGCAGCTGCTGGCCCGTCTGGCCGCGGGCGTAGAAGGTCCGCGACACCTGGGTGCCACCGAAGGAGCGGTTGTCGAGCAGGCCGCCGTACTCGCGGGCGAACGGGACGCCCTGGGCCACGGCCTGGTCGATGATGTTGACGCTGACCTCGGCGAGGCGGTGCACGTTGTTCTCGCGGGCGCGGAAGTCGCCGCCCTTGACCGTGTCGTAGAACAGCCGGTGCACGCTGTCGCCGTCGTTGCGGTAGTTCTTCGCCGCGTTGATGCCGCCCTGCGCGGCGACGCTGTGCGCGCGCCGCGGGCTGTCCTGGTACCAGAACGACTTGACTTGGTAGCCGGCCTCGCCGAGGGTCGCGGCGGCCGAGGCGCCGGCCAGGCCGGTCCCGACGACGATGATCGTCATCTTGCGGCGGTTGGCCGGGTTGACCAGGCGGCCCCGGAAGCGGCGCTCGCTCCAGCGCTCGCCGATCGGGACGTCGGTGGGCGCCTTGGTGTCGGCGATCGGGTCGCCGACGGTGAACAGGTCGAGAGGCATGCCTGGGAGTCCTTACTCGATGATGCCGAAGAGGACGGCGAAGGGCGTGAGCAGGAAGCCGACGGTGATGACGGTCGCGATCGCGGTGGCCGCGTAGTTGACCGTCACCTCCCGGCGCCGGTTGCTCTGCCCGAGGGTCTGCGTGGCGCTCCAGATGCCGTGCCGCAGGTGCATCCCGACGAGGACCACGGCGATCGTGTAGAAGATCACCGACACGGGGTTCTGGAAGCTGGCCAGCAGCCGGTCGAAGGGCGTGCTGTCGTGGCCCTCGCTGTTCACCGCCCCGAACGTCAGGTCGAGCAGGTGCCAGATCACGAAGGCGGCGATGATGACCCCGCCCCAGCGCATCGTCCGCGAGGCGTAGCTCTGCGCCACCGCCTTCTTGGTGACGTAGCCCTGGGGGCGCGCGCGCTTGGCCTGGCGCCACAGCGAGACCGCGGCCCAGATGTGCGCGGCGACCGCGGCCAGCAGCACGATGCGGATGATCCACAGCAGGGTGGAGCCCGGCAGTGCGGGGTTGCCCAGCGTCCGCAGCCAGTGCGAGTAGTGGTTGAAGTCCTCGGCGCCGAAGAACGCCTTGAGGTTCCCGATCATGTGGGCGATCAGGTACAGCACCAGGATGATGCCGCTGACCGCCATCACCACCTTCTTGAAGACCGAACTGGTCTTCGCGGCCTTGGGCGCCCTGCGCTGGCCGGACTGCGTCGTCACCGTCACCACGAGCCCTAACGCTAGGTCGTGGCACTCCGAGCGGCCAGGTAAACGGCAGGTGACTCAGCTCATGTAAGGGTTGCCTAATGCCCGATTCCCGCGGTGGGATCGCAGGTCGGTGTCCGAATCGTGACCTCGGCGATCGTCGGGCAGGCTCGGAGATCTCCGACGAGAGGACGACGACCGTGGCAGGACCGACCCGCGGCTTCCTGGGCCGCCGCCGAGACCGCGACTCGCGGCTGCCCCCCGGCCAGTACGACGCCGGCAGCGACTGGCCGGTGCTCACGGCCGAGCCGACCCCGCGGATCAGCCCCGAGACGTGGAGCATCACCGTCGACGGCAAGGTGGAGCAGCCCACCACGTGGAGCTGGGACGAGGCGCACGCGCTGCCGCGGTCGGAGTACCGCGGCGCCATCCACTGCGTGACGACGTGGTCGAAGTTCGACACCTGGTTCGCCGGGATCAGCGTCGACACCCTGCTCGAGGCCGCCCGCCCGACCGCCGAGGCGCACTTCGTCATGGCGACGTCCAAGACCGGCTACACCACCAACCTGCCGCTGGAGGACGTCACCGGCGGCAAGGCCTGGGTGGTCTGGGAGTACGACGGCGGCCCGCTGCCGGTCGAGCACGGCGGCCCGGTGCGGCTGCTCGTCCCGCACCTGTACTTCTGGAAGAGCGCCAAGTGGGTCACCCGGCTGACGCTGATGACCCGCGACCAGCCCGGCTTCTGGGAGCAGAACGGCTACCACGACCGCGGCGACCCGTGGCTCGAGCAGCGGTACCAGGGTGACTGACCCGATCCAGGGCCTCGGCTCCCGGGCGCCGGCCGGCGGCTGGCGCACGGCGACGGTGCGCGAGGTCGACCGGCCGACCGCGCGCACCGTCCGGCTGCGGCTGGAGGTGCCCGACCGCGTCGACCACCTGGCCGGCCAGCACTACGTCGTCCGGCTGACCGCCGAGGACGGCTACCGCGCCCAGCGGTCCTACTCGCTGGCGTCGTCCCCGGCCGACCCGCTGGTCGAGCTGCTGGTGGAGCGGCTGGACGACGGCGAGGTGTCGACCTTCCTCGCCGACGTCGTCGAACCCGGCGACGAGCTGGAGGTGCGCGGCCCGATCGGCGGCTGGTTCGTCTGGGAGGGCGAGCGCCCGGCGCTGCTGGTGGCCGGCGGCACCGGCGTCGTCCCGTTCGTGTCCATGCTGCGCACCGCCGCCGAGCTCGGCCGGCCGGAGCTGCTGCGGATCGCCGTCTCCGCCCGCACCCGCGCCCTGCTGCCCTACGCCGCGGAGCTGGAGGCGGCCGGGGCGGTGGTGCTCACCAGCCGCGAGGCGTCGGGGATCCGCCCGCCCGGCCGGCTGACCGCCGCGGACCTCGTGCCGCTGTGGGAGGACGGGCAGGACGTCTACGTGTGCGGCTCGACGCCGTTCGCCGAGGCGGCCACCCGGCTGCTGACGGGCCTCGGCGTGCCGGCGCCGCTGATCCGCGTGGAGCGGTTCGGCCCCAGCGGCTGACGGAGGACCTCCCTGCCCCCCACCGCTCGCGAGCTCGCGGCGGGCCCCTGCAGGGAGGCCGACCAGCACGGCTCTCCGGGGTAGCTCAGCCCAGCGAGGCCGGCCGGCCCTCGCCGAGCCACTCGGCGAACAGCTCGTCGAGCTGCCGGCCGGAGACCTCCTCGGCCAGCGCGACGAAGTCGTCGGTGGTCACCGCCTCGCCGGCCGCGGAGCCGAACCACTCGCGGGTGATCTCGGTGAAGGCCTCCTCGCCGACCTCCTGCCGCAGCGCGTGCACCGTCATCGCGCCGCGGTAGTAGACCGACTCGGAGAACAGGCCGTCGGTCTCCGGGCCGGGGTCGCCGATCGCCACCCGCCAGAACGGGTTGGCGGCGGGCGTCCGCGCCAGCCGGTCGAACTGCTCCTGCGCGGTGGACGTGCCCTGCGCCTCGGCCCAGAGCCACTCGGCGTAGGTGGCGAACCCCTCGTTGAGCCAGATGTGCTGCCAGCCGGCCAGGCGGACGCTGTCGCCGGCCCACTGGTGGGCGAGCTCGTGCACGACCACGGTCTCGCCGCTGCTGGGGTCGGTGAAGAACACCGGGGCGTAGACCGGGCGGGTCTGGTTCTCCAGCGCGAAGCCCAGGTCCGGGACGTCGTCGACGATGCCGCCGGCCACGTCGAACGGGTACGGCCCGAACCACTCGGACAGCACCGCGATGACCTCGGGCTGCAGCGCCAGCGAGTCCCGCGCGACCCCCGCCACCGTCGCCGACCCCCGGGCGCGCTCGTCCTCCAGCGCGGGGTCCACGGCGTCCCAGTAGCGGATGCCGTCCTCCTCGTACTCCCGGATGTCGAACTCACCGACGGCCAGCGTCACGAGGTACGGCGCCATCGGCTGCTCCGCCGACCAGCGCCACGTCGTCCAGCCGTCCTCGGTGGAGCTGTCGACCAGCTCGCCGTTGGAGATGCCCTCCAGCCCCTCGGGGACGGTGATCGCCACCTCCACCGAGGCCGCGTCGGCCGGGTGGTCGTTCACCGGGAACCAGCTGGCGGCGACGTCGGGCTGGCCGGCCGCCAGGGCGCCGTCGCCGGTCTGGATGAAGCCGGCCAGGCCCAGGCCGTCGTCCAGCGGCTCGGGCACGCCCTCGTAGGCGACGACCGTGGTGAACTCCGCGCCCTCGTCGATCCCGGCCGCCGGGGTGACGGTGAGCTCGCCGCCGTCGCGGGCCACCTCCGCCTCCTCGCCGTCCACGGTCACCGACGACACCTCGAACCCGAACAGGTCCAGGTTGAACGCCGACAGGCCCTGCGTCGCGGTCGCGACGACCGTGGCCGTGCCGCCGAGGACGTCGGTGTCCGGGTCGAGGCGCAGCTCCAGCGCGTAGCTGCCGACGTCGTAGCCGCCGTTGCCGTCGAGCGGGAAGTAGGGGTCGCCGTACCCGTCGGCGCCCGGGGCGGGCGCCGGGCTGGCGCTGCCTCCCACCTCCGTGGTGCACCCGGCCAGCACCACCCCGCCCGCGAGCAGTGCGCCGGTGAGCGCCGCCGTCCCGGACCGCGCCCTGCGCCCGCGTGTCACGTGTGTTCCCCGTCTGTCGTGGTGCGTCCGTCGCTGCGACGGGTCGGCGCAGCCTGCACCATCGTCCCGCCGCTGCCCAGGGGGGCGCGCGCGGCGCCGCGTCGCCGGGGCGGGAGGATCGCGGCATGCCGCACGCCGAGGTCACCGCGACCACCTGCGTCGACGACGACCTCCGCGCCGTCCTGCTGCGGATGTGGACCGACGTCACCAACGCCGGCGGCGCCGTGGGTTTCGTCGCCCCCGTCACCCCCGACGTCGTCGAGCCGGTCCTGGACGCGCTGGTCGAGCGGGTGCACGCCGGCTCGCAGGTCCTGTGCCTGCTGCGGGTCGACGGCGAGCCGGCCGGCTTCGCGGTGCTGTCCACCTCGGTCAGCCCGCTGCGCCGGCACTGGGCGACGGTGCTGCGGGTGCAGGTGCACCCCTCCCGGCAGGGGCAGGGCCTGGGCCGGGTGCTCATGGCCGGCGTGCACGACGTGGCCCGCGCCCGCGGCCTGGAGTTCCTGCACCTCACCGTGCGCGGCGGCTACGGCCTCGAGGGCTTCTACGAGCGGCTGGGCTACCAGGTGTTCGGCCGCATGCCCGGCGCGATCCGGGTGGCGCCCGGCGACGACCGCGACGAGGTGCTGCTGCTCCACCGGCTGTGACCGCCGCGGCCGCCGGTGTGCCGGCCGGCCGGCGGGGTAGAGCCGCCCGCGACGCGGTGGCCGGTCAGCACCGGCCGGACGAGGGCGCCGCGCGGAGGGGTCCCCATGGTCAGCGCACGCGAGGAGCTGGGCGAGACCGACGCCCCGGCCGAGGACCAGGTCGTCCAGGCGTTCGACCGGATCGTCGACGAGGGCGCCCAGCGGCTGCACCGCTCGTGGCGGGAAGTCCTGACCACCGGCTTCGCCGGGGGACTGGAGGTCGGGGCGGGCGTGGTCGCGCTGCTCGCCGTCTACGCCGAGACCCGCAGCCACCTGCTGGCCGGCCTGGCCTTCAGCATCGGGTTCATCGCCCTCATGCTGGCCCGCAGCGAGCTGTTCACCGAGGGCTTCCTGGTGCCGGTCACCGCCGTGGTCGCCAAGCGGGCGGCCCCGGCGCAGCTGGCGAAGCTGTGGGCGGGCACGCTGGTCGCCAACCTCGCCGGCGGGTGGGTGGTCATGTGGCTCGTCGTGCACGCGCTCCCCGAGCTGGGTGCCACGGCGGTCGAGTCGGCGCGGACGTTCGTCGACGCCCCGCTGGACCTCGCCGCGGTCTGCCTGGCCCTGCTGGCCGGCGCCTTCATCACGCTGATGACCCGCATGCAGCACGGCGCGGCGTCCGAGGCCGGCAAGCTGGCCGCCGCCGTGGCGGGCGCCTTCCTGCTCGCGGGCCTGGTGCTGTTCCACAGCATCCTCGACTCGCTGATCGTCTTCGGCGCCATCCACGCGGGCGGCCCGATGGGCTACGCCGACTGGCTCGCGTGGTTCTGGTACACGACGGTGCTCAACGTCGCCGGCGGGCTGTTCGTCGTGACGTTCCTCCGGCTGGTCCGCAGCAAGGAGCTGATCCAGCGGGAGCGGGCGGCCGTCCGCGCGGGGGACTGACCACCGCCGCGCCTTCCCCGCCCGGCGCGGCCGGGTCGCGATGATCGCCGCGTGATCGAGCTCGACGGGCTGACGAAGGTCTACGGGGACCGCGTCGCCGTCGACGACCTCACCGTCCGCGTCGAGCCCGGCCGGGTGACCGGCTTCCTCGGCCCGAACGGCTCGGGCAAGACGACGACGATGCGCTGCGTGCTCGGCCTGGCCCGGCCCACCGCGGGGACGGCGACCGTGCTCGGCGTCCCGTACCGGCGGCTGGACCGGCCGCTGCGCCGGGTCGGGGCGCTGGTCGACCCGCGCGCCTCCCACCCGGGGCGGACGGCGCACGCCCACCTGCTCGCCCTGGCCCGGTCCACCGGCCTGCCCCGGCGCCGGGTGGACGAGGTGGTCGACCTCGTCGGTCTCGAGGCCGTGGCGTACGACCGGATCGGGGGGTTCTCGCTCGGGATGGGGCAGCGGCTGGGCATCGCCGCCGCGCTGCTGGGCGACCCGGAGGTGCTGCTGCTCGACGAGCCGGTGAACGGGCTGGACCCGGAGGGCATCCGGTGGGTCCGGGAGCTGCTGCGCTCGCAGGCCGCCGAGGGGCGCACGGTGCTGGTCTCCAGCCACCTGATGAGCGAGATGGAGGACACCGCCGACCACCTCGTGGTGCTGGGCCGGGGGCGGCTGCTCGCCGACGTCCCGATGGCCGAGCTGCTCGGCGCCTCGGCCGCCGTCCGGGTGCGCAGCCCGTCCGCGCCGCTGCTGGGCTCGGCGCTGCGCCGGGCCGGCGCGCGGGTGGAGCTGGAGCCGGACGGCGCGCTGCGGGTCGAGGGCCTGGACGCGGCCGGCGTGGGGGACGTCGCCTTCGCCGCCGGCGTGCCGGTGCACGAGCTCTCCCGGGTCGTCGTTTCGCTGGAGGCGGCCTACCTCGCGCTGACCGGCGGCGAGGTCGAGTACCGGGCCGGGCCGGCGTGAGCGCCGACCTGCTGGCCGGCGCCGGGGTGCGGCTGCGCTCGGTGCGCTCCACGTGGTGGTGCACCGCGGCCTACCTCGTCGTCGTGGGCGGCTTCGGCTGGCTGGCGGCGGCGGGGACGCCGACGTCCGCGCGCGCCGACGTCGCCGTGGGGGTGGCGCTCACCGGCTTCGGCTTCGGCCAGCTCGTGCTCGTCGTGCTGGGCGTGCTCGCGGTGAGCGCGGAGTTCGGCACCGGCAGCGCGGTCTCGGCGCTGGTCGCGGTGCCCCGCCGGACGGCGTGGCTGGCCGCCACCACCACCGTCGTCGCGGCGTGGACGGCGCTGCTGAGCGCGGCGCTCGCGGTGCTGTGCGCGGTCGCCGCGCGGGCGCTGGTCGCGGTGCCCGGCGGGGTGTCGCTGACCGATCCGGCGGTGCTGCGCGTGCTGGGGCTGCAGGTGGCGGGGGCGGTCCTGGTCGCCGTGCTGTCGGTGGGGCTGGGCACGCTGCTGCGGTCGACGGCCGGCGGCGTCGGGCTGGGCATGGCGCTGGTGTTCGTGCTGCCCCCGGTGTGCGCGCTGGCCGGCGGCCGGTGGGCGTCGGCGGCCTCGCAGGCGCTGCCGGCGCTGCGGGTGGGGGAGGACGCGTTCCTCGCCGTCGCCACCGGCTGGCCGGTCGGGCTGGCCGTGTGCGGCGCCTGGGCGGTCGGCGCGTGGGCCCTGGGCGCGCTGGTGCTGGAGCGCCGCGACGTCCGGTGACCGACGACCCTCGTCCGGCGCCCCGCGGGCGGCGCAGACTCCCGGCGTGGCCGACGAGCAGGCACTGAGCGGGCTCCTCGAGGCGTTCAACGCGCACGACCTGGACCGGATCATGGCCTTCTTCACCGACGACTGCGTCCTGGAGATGCCGCGGGGGACCGACCCCTGGGGGACGCGGTTCTGCGGCCGCGCGGCCGTGCGCGAGGGGCTGGCGGGCCGGTTCGCCGGGATCCCGGACGTGCACTACGGCGAGGACGAGCACTGGTCCTGCGGGGACCACGCGGTCTCCCGCTGGCTGCTGACGGGCACCACGGCGGCGGGGGAGCGGCTGCGGGTCCGCGGCTGCGACCTGTACGACCTGGCGCCGGACGGCCGGATCCGCCGCAAGGACTCCTACTGGAAGATCGTCGTCCCGGCGTGAGCGGCGGTCAGCGCGGGCCGAACACCGCCGCGCGGAAGGCGTCGAACACCGGCGGCGGCTGGGGCGAGGCCCACAGCTGGTTGGTCAGCAGCACGCCGGTCGCGCCGGTGACCGGGTCGGTCCACCAGGAGCTGCCCAGCCCGCCGTCCCAGCCGTAGGAGCCCGCCGACCGGCCGCCGGACTCGTCGGCGCGGCGGACGCCGATCCCCAGCCCCCAGCCGCCGCCCTCGTCGTCGACCGGGCCGGCCTGCTCGGTGAGCATCGCCGCGACGGTGCCGGCGGCGAGCACCCGCCGGCCGTCGGCCGCGCACCCACCGGCGCCCAGCATCGCGGCGAACGCCGCCACGTCGTCGACGGTGGACACCAGCCCGTCGCCGCCGTCCGGGAACGCCGGCGGGCGGGCCCACTGGCCGTCGGCCGGGTCGTAGCAGTCGCGCCGGCCGTCCCCGTCCGGCGGCGTCCAGTGCGGGCCGAGCCGGTCGCGGGCGTGCTCGGGCACACCGAAGCCGGTGTCGCGCATGCCCAGCGGCGCGAGCACCCGCTGGGCGAGCACCTCGGGCAGCGGCCGGCCGGTCGCGCGGGCCACCAGCACGCCGAGCACGCTCGCCCCGAGGTGGTAGAGCCACCGCTGCCCCGGCTGGTACGCCAACGGCACCGTGGCCACCCGGCGCAGCCACTCGTCGGGCGGGGGCGCGGCCTGCGGCTGCGGGGGCCCGGCCGGCAGCCCGGTGGCGGCCAGCGCCGCGAGGGTCGGCGTCGGCCAGGGCGCGGTGAAGTCGATGCCCAGCCCGAGGCGGAACGTGAGCACGTCGCGGACGCTGATCGGCCGGTCGGCCGGCACCGTGCCGGCGCCGGCGTCGGCCGGGTCGGCGAGCACCACCCGGCCGGCCAGCTCCGGCAGCAGGCGGTCGACCGGCTCGTCGAGGGTGAGCAGCCCGTCGTCGACCAGCGCCAGCGCGGCCGCGGCGACGATCGGCTTGGTCGTCGAGGCGATGCGGAACACCGCGTCGGGCCGCAGCGCCTCCCCGCCGCCGGGGGTGGGGGAGCCGGCGGCGCCGCGGGCCACCTCGCCGTCCCGCGCCGCCCACCAGGCCGCGCCCGGCACCTGCCCCTCGGCGACCGCGCCGGCCACCACCGCCTCGACGTCCGCTGCGAGCCCCATGCCGGTACCGACCGGCGCCCGGCGCCGGACTCATCGGTCCCCCGGGTGCGGCACGATCGCCGCACCGCCGACCCGAGGAGCCGGCGTGACCGCACCGACCACCGTCGACGAGTACCTGGCCGCGCTGCCCGACGAGGCGCGCGCGGTGCTGGGCGAGGTCCGCGCGGCCGTGCTGCGCGGCATGCCCGGGGCGACGGAGACGATCCGCTACGGGATGCCCGCCGCCATGCTCGGCGGCCGCTACGGCCCGCACTTCGCGGCCTGGGAGAAGCACGCGGCGCTGTACCCGGTGCCGGTGTTCGACGGCGCGCTGGAGGCGGAGGTGGCGCCGCCGCGGTCGGGCGAGGACGCCGTCCACCTGCGGTACGGGCGGCCGGTCCCGGCGGAGCTGGTCGAGCGGATCTCCGCGGCGGTCGCCGCCCGCCGCGAGGCCTGAGCGGCCGCCTCAGCCGCGCGCCGCGGCGCGCAGCGCCGCCAGGTACCGCCTGGTGGCCAGCGCCTGCGCCGCCCACGCGGCCGGACCGGCCACCCGCGCGGCGGGGGACGCCAGCCGCGAGAAGACCCGCAACACCACGGTGACCTCGCCCGACGGCGCGATCCGCACGAGGAACGCCTCCTCGCCGCTCTCCGGGTGGCCGGGCAGCGTGCCGTAGGCGAAGCCGCGCTCGTCGCCCTCGGTGCGCGCCCAGACCACCCGGCACGGGATGTCGTAGCCCAGCCGGTCCAGCCCGGCGGTGAGGACGACGACCGTGCCCGGTTGCGTGGCGGGGCCGGTGGCGCGCACCCGCAGGCCGACGCTGCGCTGCGCGCGCCAGCCGAACACCGCCGAGACGGTCCGCTCGAACACCGCGCGCCCCGACCCGACGACGACGGTGTGCTCGGAGTGCCGGTAGCCGGCCGGCAGCACGGGGTCCGCCGTGGCACCCACCTCGGCGTAGGTGAACGGGGCGTCGGCGAGGTCGGCCGGGGTCACGGCGCGCAGGAGTCCCACACCGCCGAGTCTGCCCCGGCCGCTAGGTTGGCCAGCACTGTGCTGCCCGCCGTCACCGCCACCCGCTACGTCACCCCGCTGCGCGAGGGTGGCTCGCTGCCGGGGCTCATGGAGGCCGACGACCTGGGCACCTACGTGGTCAAGTGGCGGGCCGCCGGGCAGGGCGTGCGGGTGCTGGTCGCCGAGGTCGTCTGCGGGGAGCTGGCCCGCGCGCTCGCCCTGCCGGTTCCGGCGCTGGTCACCGTCGACGTCGCCGCGGAGCTCGCGGTGGGGGAGCCCGACCAGGAGGTGCAGGAGCTGCTGCAGCGCTCGGCGGGGCGCAACCTCGGGCTGGACTACCTGCCCGGCGCGCTGGACTTCGAGGCCGGGGTGGCCGAGGTCGGCGCGGAGCTCGCCGGGCGGGTGCTGTGGTTCGACGCGCTGATCGGCAACGTCGACCGGTCCTGGCGCAACCCCAACATGCTGTTCTGGCACGGCCGCCTGCAGCTGATCGACCACGGCGCCGCGCTGACGTTCCACCACTCCTGGCCCGGCGCCCCGGCCGCGGTCGCCCGGCCCTACGACGCCGCCCAGCACGCGCTGGTGGAGTGCCGCCCCGACGTCCGCGCCGCCGACGCCGACCTGGCGCCGCGGGTGACCCCGCCGCTGCTGGAGCAGGTGCTGGCGCAGGTGCCCGACGAGTGGCTGGAGGGCCCCGGGGCCGACGAGCCGCCGGACGCGGTGCGGCGGCGCTACGTCGACCAGCTGCTGGCCCGCCTGGCCGCCCGCGACGCGTGGCTGCCGGGGCTCGTGGCGGCCGCGGCCGCGGGCGGCGCCGGCCGGCAGCGCCCCCGGATCGGGCAGAACCGGCCGGCGTGGCTGGGGCCGCCGCCGCCCGAGGGGGTCACCCAGCGGTGAGGCGCGAGTCGGAGCGGGGTGTCCAGCGGTGAAGGACGGGATGGACACCTTCGAGTACGCCGTCCTGCGGGTGGTGCCGCGGGTCGAGCGCGGCGAGTTCCTCAACGCCGGCGTGATCGTCTACTGCCGGCAGCGGGACTACCTCGGCGTCCGGCTGCACCTGGACCCCGAGCGGCTGCGTGCGCTGGACCCGACCGCGGACGCCGGGGCGATCGCCGGCGCCCTGCAGGCCGTCGCCGACGTGTGCGCCGCCGACGGCGCCGCGGGCGCGGCGGGCCGGGAGGCGCTGGGCTCGCGGTTCCGGTGGCTCACCGCGCCGCGCAGCACCGTGGTCCAGACCGGGCCGGTGCACACCGGGCTCACCACCGACCCGGACGCGGAGGCCGACCGGCTGCTGCGGCTGCTGGTCCTGCCGCCCACCGACTGAGGCGGCGGGCCGGACCCGTGATCCGGGCCACCCGATCCCGTTCCGGATACACGGCTGAGGTGAACGCTCGGTGATCGAGCGATTCACGTTCCGTGCCCGGACCGGACACCTGGCGGTCGACTCGACTCCCTAGCGTCCCGGCGGCAACCCTCCCGGGACCTCAGGAGCTCACCTTCCATGACCGTGTCGCCCGACCGCGCCCACGACGCAGCGATCGACCCCGACGACCTCTCCAGCAACCCCTCGACGGCCACGCCGTTCCGGGCCCTCGCCGAGGAGCGCTTCTCCCGCCGCTCCCTGTTCGGTGGCGGGCTCGTCGCCGCGGCCGGCTTCCTCACGGCGAGCGTCGTCCGGGCGCCCGGCGCCGCGGCGGCGCCCGGCGGGACGCCCGGCCGGCCGGCGGCGGGTGCCCCCGTCCTCGGCTTCCAGGCGATCCCGCCGAGCGTGGCCGACGACGTCGTCGTCCCGCGCGGCTACACGGCGCGGCCGTTCATCCCCTGGGGCACGCCGCTCACCGGGTCGATGCCGGCGTTCCGGCCGGGGCTGCCCACGGCCGGCGGCAACACCGCCGACGAGCAGGCCCAGCAGGTCGGCAGCCACCACGACGGCATGACGTACTTCCCGACCCGGCCCGCGGCCGCCGGCAACACGCACGGCGTGCTGGTGGTCAACCACGAGTACACCGACGAGTTCTACCTGCAGACCGGCACCACGAGCCGGCCGACGCGGGCCGAGTACACCGCCGAGATGGTGCGCAAGTCCCAGGCCGCGCACGGCGTCAGCGTCGTCGAGGTCCGCTCCCAGGGCCGCAACGGGTGGACCGTCGTCCGCTCCGACCTCAACCGGCGGATCACGGCGAACACGCCGATGACCTTCGACGGACCGGCCGCCGGTTCCGCGCTCCTGCGCACCACCGCCGACCGGGCGGGCCGGACGCCGCTGGGCACGATCAACAACTGCGGCAACGGCGAGACCCCGTGGGGCACGTACCTGACCTGCGAGGAGAACTTCAACCAGTACTTCCGCGTCGACGCGGCGGGCATGCCCGCGGCTGAGCAGGCGAACCTGACGCGCTACGGCGTCGGCGGGGACAGCTTCTACTGGGCCGACCACGACCCGCGTTTCGTCGTGTCGGCCGCCGACCCGCACGAGCCGAACCGGTTCGGCTGGATCGTCGAGATCGACCCGATGGACCCGCGCTCGACGCCGGTCAAGCACACGGCCCTCGGCCGGCTCAAGCACGAGGACGCCAGCACCCACACCGCCCGGGACGGCCGCCTGGTGGTCTACATGGGCGACGACCAGGTCAACGAGTACGTCTACAAGTACGTCAGCGCCCGGCCGTGGGAGCAGATGCGCCGCGCCGGCAGGAACCCGCTGTCGGAGGGCACCCTCTACGTCGCCCGGTTCGACGGGGACGGCAGTGGTGAGTGGCTGGCCCTGGTCCACGGCCAGAACGGGCTCACCGCGGCCAACGGCTTCGCCGACCAGGCCGACGTCCTGGTGCGGACCCGGCAGGCCGCCGACCGCGCGGGCGCCACCCCGATGGACCGCCCGGAGTGGACCGCGGTCGACCCGGTCAGCGGCACCGTGTTCGTCACGCTGACGAACAACACCTCGCGCACGGCGCCGAACGCCCCCAACCCGCGCGCGGCCAACCGGTGGGGCCACATCGTGCGCTGGGACGAGCGGAACGGTGACCACACCGGTACCCGCTTCGACTGGGACCTGTTCCTGCTCGCGGGTCCCGGCGGCGGCGTGGACGGCTCGACGATCGCGGCCGAGGACGCCTTCGGCTCGCCCGACGGCCTGTGGGTCGACCCGGACCGCCGCGCCTGGGTCCAGACCGACGGCTCGCAGCCCGGCGGGGCGAACAACCAGATGCTGGTGGCCGACGCGAGTGTGCCCTACGCCGCCGAGCCGGAGGTCCGCCGGTTCCTCACCGGCGTGATCGGCTGCGAGGTCACCGGCATCGCGATGACGCCCGACCGGCGCACGCTGTTCGTCAACCTCCAGCACCCGGGCGAGAACGGCGGGAGCACCTGGCCGCGGCTGGACGGGATCACCACGCCCCGCTCGGCGACCGTCGTGGTCACCAAGGACGACGGCGGCGTGATCGGCAGTTGAGGACCGCCGGCGCGGCCCTGTCCCTACGCGGGCAGGGCCGCGTCGATCCTCCGGGCCAGCTCCAGGTCCAGCTCCGTCACGCCGCCGGCCGAGTGGCTGACCAACGCCAGGTGCACCGTCCGCCAGCGCAGGTCGACGTCGGGGTGGTGGTCCATCGCCTCGGCGAGGAAGCCGATCCGCACGATCGCGGCGACCGCGTCGGGGAACGACGGCAGCTCGACGGTGCGCCGCAGCCCGTCGGCGTCGCCGGACCACAGGGACAGCTCCCGCAGCGCGGCGGAGACCTCGTCGGGGGACAGGCGCGGGGGTCGTGACACGGCGGTCAGTCTGCCGCCGTCAGCTCACAGGTGCAGACCGCACTCGATCTTGCCGCGGCCGGCCCACCGCCCGGCGCGCGGGTCCTCGCCCGGCGCGACCGGCCGGGTGCAGGGCGCGCAGCCGATGGAGGCGTAGCCGATCTCCTGCAGCGGGTTCACCGGCACCTGGTGCTCGGCGATGTAGGCGTCGACGTCGTCCTGCGTCCACGCCGCCAGCGGGTTGACCTTCACCATGCCGCGCTTGGCGTCCCAGTCGACGACCCGGGTGCCGGCCCGGGTGGCCGCCTCGTCGCGGCGCACCCCCGAGCTCCACGCGGCGTAGCCGGCCAGCGCCTGCGCCAGCGGCTGGACCTTGCGCAGCGAGCAGCACAGGTCGGGGTCGCGCTGGTGCAGCTCGGGGCCGTGCTCGGCGTCCTGCTCGGCGACGGTCTGCGGCGGCGTGACGTTCACCAGCGTGATCGGCAGGACGCTGGTGATCCAGTCGCGGGTGCCGATGGTCTCGGCGAAGTGGTAGCCGGTGTCGAGGAAGACCACCTGCACGCCGGGCACGGCGCGCGAGGCCAGGTGCGCGAGCAGGCCGTCGGCCATGGACGACGTCACGGCGAAGTCGTCGCCGAAGGTCTCCCCGGCCCAGGTGAGGACCGCGAGCGCCTGCTCGACCGGGTCGGCGATGCCCTCGAAGCGGGCGTCGGCCTCGGCGGCCAGCTCCGGCGTGGGCCGGACGGCGGTGGTCACGGGTGCACTCCTGTCGCGATCAGGCGGACCGAGAAGGCCCGCAGGCAGGCGCCGCAGCGCCAGCCCGAGGTCGTCTCGTCCTCGTACGGGGTCAGGTCCTCGTCCCCGCAGTACGGGCAGTGGAAGACCGGCAGCTGCCGGGTTCTTCCCGTGCCGCCGTCCTCCTCGCTCACAGCAGCCAGTCCTCTTCCGCGCGGGAGACGTAGTGCGCGAACGACTCGCCGTCGGTGCGCCGGGCGAGGAAGCCGCGCAGGAGGCGCTCGCAGTAGTCGGCGGTCTCGGCCTTGGTCACCTTGTGGCCGCGGAACTTGCGGCCGAAGGTCGCCTCGACGCCGAGGTGGCCGCCCAGGTGCACCTGGAAGCCCTCGACCATCTCGCCGTTGTCGTCCTTGACCATCGAGCCCTTGAACCCGATGTCGGCGGTCTGGAAGCGGGCGCAGCTGTTCGGGCACCCGTTGACGTTGATCCCGATCGGCACGTCGAAGTCGGGCAGCCGCTTCTCCAGCTCGGCGTAGAGGTCCTGCGCGTGCTGCTTGGTCTCGACGATCGCCAGCTTGCAGAACTCCAGGCCGGTGCAGGCCATCGTGCCGCGGCGGAAGGCGCTGGGCCGCACCTGCAGGTCGTGCGCGGCCAGCGCGTCGACCAGCGCCTCGACCTTCTCGTCGGGCACGTCGAGGATGACGAGCTTCTGCTGCGTCGTCGTCCGGATCCGGCCCTGCCCGTACTCGTCGGCCAGGTCGGCGATCGTGGTGAGCAGGGAGCCGGTGATGCGGCCGGTGCGCAGCGCGAAGCCGACGGCGTTGTTGCCGTCCTTCTGCCGGCTGACGCCGACGTGGTCGCGCTGGTCGTGCTTGGCCGGCGCGGGGGCCGGGCCGTCGGGCAGGGCACGGTGCAGGTACTCGTCCTGCAGCACCTGGCGGAACTTCTCCGGGCCCCAGTCGGCCATCAGGAACTTGATCCGGGCGCGGTTGCGCTGCCGCCGGTAGCCGTAGTCGCGGAACACCGACGTGACGCCGGCCCAGACCTCGGTCACCTCGTCGGGGCGGACGAAGACGCCGATCCGCTTGCCGAACATGGGGTTGGTCGACAGCCCGCCGCCGACCCACAGGTCGTAGCCGGCCTCGCCGGCCTCGTTGCGGACGCCGACGAAGGCGACGTCGTCGATCTCGGGCTCGGTGCAGTGGTCGACGCAGCCGGACATGGACGTCTTCCACTTGCGCGGCAGGTTGCTGAACTCGGGGTTGCCGACGTACTTCTCGACCGTCTGGGCGATGACGTCGGTGGCGTCGATGACCTCGTCCTCGAGGATGCCGGCGAGCGGGCAGCCGAGCATGACGCGAGGCACGTCGCCGCACGCCTCCATGCTGCTCAGGCCGACGGTCTCCAGTCGCCGCCAGATCTCGGGCACGTCCTCGATGCGGATCCAGTGGTACTGCACGTTCTGCCGGTCGGTCACGTCGGCGACGTCCCGGCCGAACTCGGTGCTGATGCCGCCGATGACCCGCAGGGCGTCGCTGGTCAGCTGCCCGCTGTCGATGCGGACCCGCATCATGAAGTACGAGTCCTCGAGCTCCTCGGGCTCCAGGACGGCGGTCTTGCCGCCGGGGATCCCCTGGGCGCGCTGGGTGTACAGGCCCATCCAGCGCATCCGGCCGCGCAGGTCCTGCGGGTCGATCGAGTCGAACCCGGCCTTCGCGTAGATGTCGATGATCCGCTGGCGCACCTCGAGGCCGTCGGAGTCCTTCTTCATGCGCTCGTTCGGGTTCAGCGGCTCGCGGTAGCCGAGCGCCCACTGGCCCTGCCCGCGCTGGGGCCGGTTGCTGGTTCGCGTGGGGGAGGACACGGAGGGACTTCTTCCTGCGCCGTTCGCCGGGGGCAGCCCCGGTCGGGAGGCGCTGCCAGGTCGGAGGCGCAGCGGGAGCTGCGGGGGAGGACTGGTGTCAGCGCTCGGCGCGACACGCGGCGCTGCTCACACGCGCCAGGTCGACGTGCCGGCGCGCGACGAGGAGGACGCCACCACCGGTCACGCCCCCGATGGTCTCACACCGCCGGGCGTGGCCGGTGTGACCCGGGTGACGCCGTGCGGGTCAGGCGACCGGCGCGGGCCGGCCGTCCATCGCCGCGCGGATCCGCGCGACGGACTCGGCCAGCGGCGTCACCGACGTGTCGATGACGAGGTCGGGGCGGGCCGGCACCTCGTAGGGGTCGTCGATCCCGGTGAACCCGGGGATCTCACCGGCCCGGGCGCGGGCGTAGAGGCCCTTCACGTCGCGGCCCTCGCACACCTCCAGCGGGGTGGACAGGTGCACCAGCAGGAAGCGGCCGTGCCGCTCGACCAGCTCCCGGGCCTCCTCCCGCGCCTGCTCGTAGGGCGCGATCGCCGCCACCACGACGGTGCCCCCGTGCTTGACGACCTCGCCGGCCACGAAGCCGATGCGCCGGATGTTGAGGTCGCGGTGCTCCCGGCTGAAGTCCAGCTCGCTGGACAGGTGGGTGCGGACGACGTCGCCGTCCAGCACGGTGACCGGCCGGCCCTCGCCCTCCAGCCCGGCCACCAGGGCGTCGGCGATCGTGGACTTGCCCGCACCGGAGAGCCCGGTGAGGAACACGGTGACGCCGGGGGGCGGGGCGGGGGTCATGCCCCCAGTCTCTCCGGACCCGCGGCCGGTCAGGCGGAGGGGGCGTCGCTGAAGGAGCGCCAGGCGTCCTCGACGGCGGCCAGGTCGGCGACCTCGGCCGGCAGCTTGCCGGCGACGACGTCGGCCAGCGACACCTCCTCGAGCACCCGCCGGTAGGCCGCCCGGGCGGCGACCCACACCGCGGCCAGCGGCTCGGCGGTGCCGGGATAGGACACGTCCTCGGGGCGCTGGCCGTGCACCTCGGCGAGGAAGCCCTGCTCGACGCGCATCACCCGGGCGATGGAGATCTCCTCCGGCGGCAGCGCCAGCCGGTACCCGCCCTCGCGGCCGCGCTGGCTGGTGACCAGCCGGGCGTGCTGCAGGTCGCCGAGGATCGACTGCAGGAAGCGGGAGGGGATGTCCTGCGCGGTGGCGATCTTGTCGCAGGTGAGGGCGCCGGGTGCCGCGGCGGCCAGCTCGACGGCGGCGCGGACGGCGTAGTCGACCCGGGCGGTGATGCGCATCGCCCCATCTTGCCGCCTCGCGCCCGTCTGTCAGGGTGACGCGGTGTACCAGCTGCGATTCACCACCGTGGTGGAGGCGCCGCTGACCGTCGCCTTCGACGTCGCGCGGGCCCTCGGGCGCCCGTGGGGCGAGCCGCTGGAGGAGGTCGTGTCGGTGCGCCCGTTCCGCGACGTCTACGCCGCCCGGCCGGGCCGCGGCTGGCGGTGGCTGACCCACTCGCGCCGCTTCTCCGCCACCGGCGCCGGCACCCTCGTCGACGAGCAGCTGGACTGGGCGACCGCCCTGCCCGGGGTCCTGGGTGGGGCGGTGGACCAGCTCGTCCTGCGCCGGCGGGTGGTCCGCGCGATGCAGGCGCACCTGGACGCCTACGCCGCGGCCGCCGCCCGGGCGGCGCTCGACGTGGTGCAGGTGGTCGGCGTGGCCCTGGTCGAGGGCGACCGGGTGCTGGTCGCCCAGCGCGCCGACGGCCCGTACGCCGGCTGCTGGGAGTTCCCCGGCGGCAAGGTGGAACCGGGGGAGGCCGACCTGGAGGCGCTGGTCCGCGAGTGCCGGGAGGAGCTGGGCGTGGACGTCGTCCCCCAGGCCTTCCTCGGGGAGGTGCCGCTGGACGGCGTCGTCGGCGGCGGCGCCCCGGGCGCGTCCACCCTGCGGGTCTGGTGGGGGCGCGTCGACGCCGGCGTGGTCACCCCGCACGAGCACGCCGAGCTGCGCTGGGTGGCGGCCGGGGACCTGGCGGAGCTGGAGTGGATCCCGGCCGACCGGCCGCTGCTGCCGGCCGTCGTCCGGCTGCTGACCGGGCCGGCCGCGGCCTGAGGGCGGGGACCGAGGCCTCCCGGACGCGGCGAGGGGGTGCGGCGCCCGCACCCCCTCGACCCGTCCGATCCGGCCGTCAGGCCGGCCGGATCACTTGAAGGCGTCCTTGATCTTCTCGCCGGCCTGCTTCAGGTTGCCGGCGGCCTGGTCCTTCTTGCCCTCCGCCTCCAGGTCGCGGTCGTGGGTGGCCGCGCCGAGGGTCTCCTTGCCCCGCCCGGCCAGCTCCTGGGCCTTGTTCGCCAGCTTGTCGTCGCTGCTCACGGTGAGCTCCTCTCCTCGGAAACACCGAGGTGG
This sequence comes from Blastococcus sp. SYSU D00868, assembly GCF_054050575.1. Taxonomy (NCBI): domain Bacteria; kingdom Bacillati; phylum Actinomycetota; class Actinomycetes; order Geodermatophilales; family Geodermatophilaceae; genus Blastococcus; species Blastococcus sp. SYSU D00868. Next base: position 163,880 of record NZ_JBJGZO010000005.1, on the reverse strand, counting down.
GTACCCTCGCGGACCTGTGGCGACACGTTCCGTGGCCGCCGTAATCCGTCCGGGTGTCCGCCGATGTGACCGCAACGGCTCCCGCGGCAGGGGCATCCCCACGGAGAGCTTCCGGCCGGCGTGTGAGATCGTGAGCCAAGGTCACAAATGGACAACGCCGGTGGCGGCCACCGCGAGGTCTCCCTAGCGTTGTTGGACGTGCACGGAGATGTTGCTCCGTGTCCACCTGTCCGACAGATGACCGCCAGGCCGCAGGCCTCGAGCCGGTGCCTGGCTACCCCAGTCCGTTCCCCCGCAATCGCGGGACGAGAGAGGCCTTCCACGTGAAGCTCAGCAAGCGCCCTGGGGCGCTCGTCGCTACGGCCGTGGCCGCTGCGATGGTGTTGTCCGCCTGTGGCGGTGGCGACGACGACAGCGGGTCGGACGCCTCGGGCGGCGGCTCCTTCAGCATCTACATCGGGGAGCCGGAGAACCCGCTCCTGCCCGGCAACACCGCCGAGTCCGAAGGCAACCAGGTCCTGGACTCGCTGTTCACCGGCCTCGTGAAGTACAACCAGGACGCGGAGCCCGAGTTCACCGGGGTGGCCGAGTCCATCGAGTCCTCGGACTCGACCACCTGGACGGTCACGCTGAAGGACGGCTGGACGTTCCACGACGGCTCGCCGGTCAACGCGCAGTCCTTCGTCGACGCCTGGAACTACAACGCCTACAGCCCCAACGCCCAGCAGAACTCGTACTTCTTCTCGAACATCGCCGGCTACGACGAGCTGCAGGCGCCCACCGACGACGCCGGCAACGTGACCGGTGAGCCTGCCGCCACCGAGATGAGCGGCCTGAGCGTGGTGGACGACCTGACCTTCGAGGTCACCCTGTCCGCGCCGTACGCCCAGTGGCCCACGACCGTCGGCTACACCGCCTTCTTCCCACTGCCTCCGGTGTTCTTCGACGACCCCGCGGCCTACGGTGAGCGGCCCATCGGCAACGGCCCGTTCCAGGCCGAGGACGACTTCGTCCCCGGGGCGGGCGGCGGCATCACCCTCACCCGGTACGAGGACTACGCCGGCGAGGACGCGGCCAACGCCGAGTCGGTGGAATACCGCATCTACACCGAGGTGGACACGGCGTACACCGACCTGCAGGGCGGCTCGCTGGACATCATCGACACCCTGCCGCCGGACGCACTGGCCTCGGCCGAGGCGGAGTTCGGTGACCGCTACCTGGAGACCACCTACGGCGACATCACCTCGCTGGGGTTCCCGACCTACGACGAGCGCTACGCCGACCCTCGGGTCCGGCGGGCCATCTCGATGGCCATCGACCGGGAGGCGATCTCCGAGGCCATCTTCCAGGGCACCCGCACTCCTGCGACCTCGTTCATCAGCCCCGTGGTCAACGGGCACCGCGACGACGCCTGCGACGCCTGTGAGCTCAACGTGGAGGAGGCCAACAGCCTGCTCGACGAGGCCGGGTTCGACCGGAGCCAGCCGATCGACCTGTGGTTCAACGCCGGTGCCGGCCACGAGGCCTGGATGGAGGCCGTCGGGAACCAGCTCCGGGAGAACCTCGGCGTGGACTATGTCCTGCGCGGTGACCTGCAGCAGGCGGAGATCCTGCCCCTGCGGCGTCAGCAGGGCATGACCGGTCCGTTCCGCGACGCGTGGATCATGGACTACCCGACGGCAGAGAACTTCCTCGGCCCGCTCTACTCCACGGACGCCATCGGCGGCTCGAACTACACCTTCTACAGCAACCCCGAGTTCGACGCGCTTCTCGAGCAGGGCAATGCAGCGGCCAGCGACGACGAGGCCGTCGCGCTGTACCAGCAGGCGGAGGACGTCCTCGTCCGCGACATGCCGTCGGCGCCGCTGTTCTACCGGGTGAACCAGGGGGCGCACTCGGAGAACGTCGACAACGTGATCATCGACGCGTTCGGTCGCATCGACGCCGCCGCGGTCACCGTCGCCGGCTGATCCGACTCGAAGGACACCCCACACCGACCGCCGGGGGCGCTCGTCCGACCAGGACGGCCGCCCCCGGCGGCGCGTGTGCGCCCGAACCTGCACGATAGACACCGGCGCCGCTTGAGCCAGTCGGCGGCGCCACGGAACCCGGGGGGACCATGGGCCGCTACGTCGCGCGCCGACTCCTGCTGACCATCCCTGTCCTGATCGGCGCGTCGTTCCTGATCTTCACGATGGTCTTCGCCCTGCCCGGCGATCCGGTGGCCGCCCTGGGCGGTGACCGGGCCCTCCCGCCCGCCGTCGAGGCGCAGATCCGGCAGGACTTCAACCTGGACGACCCGTTCTTCGTCCAGTACGCCAAGTACATCGGTGACCTGGTTCAGGGCGACCTCGGCATCGACTTCAGCCGGCGTCCCGTGATCGACACGATCGAGCAGCGGCTGCCGGTGACGATCCGGCTGGCCGTCGTCGCGATCCTGTTCGAGGCGATCATCGGGATCATCGCCGGTGTGCTCGCCGGCATCCGGCGCAACGGCTTCCTCGACAACCTGGTCCTGGTCTCCACGACGCTGATCGTGTCGATCCCGATCCTGGTGCTCGCCTTCGTCACCCAGTACGCCTTCGGCCTGCAGCTCGGGTGGTTCCCCACGTCCGGCATCGGGGAGGGCTGGTACAGCTACATCCTCCCAGGGCTGGTGCTCGCGTCCGGCTCGCTGGCCTACGTGGCCCGGCTGACGCGCACCAGCGTGGCCGAGAACCTGCGGGCCGATTACGTCCGGACCGCCAAGGCCAAGGGTCTCCCGCGCAGCCGGGTGATCATCCGGCACACGCTGCGGAACAGCCTGATCCCGGTCGTCACGTTCATCGGCGCCGATCTCGGCACCCTGATGGGTGGCGCGATCGTGACGGAGTCGGTGTTCAACCTGCCCGGCATCGGCCGGGCGGTCTTCGACGCCATCAACCAGCAGGAGGGTGCGCTGGTCGTCGGCATCGTCACTCTGATGGTCTTCTTCTTCATCTTCTTCAACCTGGTCGTCGACGTGCTCTACGCCGTCCTCGACCCGAGGATCCGCTATGACTGACCAGCAGCAGGCCGACCTCCGACACGACGAGGTCGAGGCCGGCACGACCACCGTCCTGGGCACCCCGTCCGTCGACGTGACCAGTGGCCGACAGAACACGCTGTGGACCGACGCGTGGGCCTCGCTCAAGCGCAACGTGCTGTTCTGGATCGGGTCGTTCCTCGCCTTGGTCTTCGTGCTCGTGGCCCTCTTCCCGAGCCTGTTCGCGCGCGGCGCCGACCCGCGCGACTGCCAGCTGCAGAACTCGCTCGTCAAGCCGTCGGCGGAGCACTGGTTCGGCTTCGACCAGCAGGGCTGCGACTACCAGGCGGCAGTCGTGTACGGGGCGCGCAACTCCTTGATCATCGGGCTGCTCGCCGTCGTCTTCGTCCTTCTCCTCGGCGTGGTCATGGGCGCGATCGCCGGCTTCTACGGCGGTGTGACCGACGGCGTCCTCTCCCGGATCACCGACGTCTTCTACGCCCTGCCGCTGGTCCTCGGCGCGCTGGTGCTGCTCCGCGTCGGGCCGACGACGGACATCCCGATCATCAACAGGCCCGGTCCGGGGGCCGTCGCGCTCGCGCTGGCGCTGTTCGGCTGGATGACGGCGATGCGGCTGGTCCGCTCCCAGGTCATCGCGGTGAAGAGCTCCGACTACGTCGCGGCCGCCCGGGCCATGGGGGCGTCGAACAGCAGGATCCTCGTCCGGCACATCCTGCCCAACGCCGTCGCGCCGGTGCTGGTGTACGCCACGATCACGATCGGGGTGCTCATCGCCGCCGAGGCGACACTCACCTATCTGGGCGTCGGACTCCAGCGGCCGGCGAACTCATGGGGCCTGCAGATCGAGGCCGGTCAGTCCCTGCTGCGGACGGCCCCGCACCTGGTGCTGTTCCCCAGCCTGATCCTGACCCTGACCGTGATGGCCTTCATCATGATGGGCGACGCCCTGCGCGACGCCCTCGACCCGAGGCAGCGCGCATGACCCGTTCCGAGATCATCTCCTCCACCGAGCCGGCCCCGACCGGCGCGGCCCTGCTCGAGGTCGACGACCTGCACGTCGAGTTCCGCCAGCGCTCCGGGGTCGTCAACGCCGTCAACGGCGTCAGCTACACCCTCGCCGAGGGGCAGACGCTGGCCATCCTCGGCGAGTCCGGCTCCGGCAAGTCGGTCTCCGCCCAGGCGATCATGGGCATCCTCGACACGCCGCCGGCGGTGATCACCGGCGGGATCCGGTTCGAGGGCCGCGACGTGCTGGCGATGTCCCCCGAGGACCAGCGCAAGATCCGCGGCCCGGGCATCTCGATGATCTTCCAGGACGCGCTGTCGTCGCTGAACCCCGTCTACAGCGTGGGCTGGCAGATCGGCGAGATGTTCCGGGTGCACCAGGGCGCCTCCAAGAAGGAGGCCAAGCAGCGGGCCATCGAGCTGATGGACCGCGTGCGCATCCCGGCCGCCGCCAAGCGGGTCGACGACTACCCGCACCAGTTCTCCGGCGGCATGCGCCAGCGCGTCATGATCGCCATGGCGATCGCGCTGGACCCGCGGATCCTCATCGCCGACGAGCCGACGACGGCGCTCGACGTCACCGTGCAGGCGCAGGTCATGGACCTGCTCAAGGACCTGCAGCGGGAGACGGGGATGGGGCTGATCCTCATCACCCACGACCTGGGCGTGGTCAACGAGGTCGCCGACGACGTCGCGGTCATGTACGCCGGGCGGATCGTCGAGCGCGGCACCGTGGACGACGTCTTCACCGACCCGGCGCACCCCTACACCGATGGCCTGATGAGCTCGGTGCCGCAGGTGGAGGCCAAGGGCGGCCGGCTGCAGCCCATCGCCGGCCAGCCGCCCAACCTGGCCGCCATCCCGAGCGGCTGCCCGTTCCACCCGCGGTGCACGCACCGCCGGCTCGGCGCCGCCGCGGCGCCCGGCCGGGAGTGCGCCACCGACGAGCCGCCGCTGCGCCTGGTCGTGCCGGGCCGCGAGGCGGCGTGCCACTACAGCGAGGAGGTCCTCGGTGTCTGACGTCACCACACCGGCCACCGGCGCCACCGCCGCGACGGGCGCCCGCGGCGCGCTGGGGGAGACGCTGCTGGAGATCCGCGGGCTGAAGAAGCACTTCCCGCTGACCCAGGGCGTCGTCTTCAAGCGGACCATCGGCCACGTCCGCGCCGTCGACGGGGTGGACCTGACCCTGCGCCGGGGCGAGACGGTCGGCCTCGTCGGCGAGTCCGGCTGCGGCAAGTCGACGGTGTCCAAGCTGCTGGTCGCCCTGGAGAAGCCGACCGGCGGCTCGATCGTCTACAAGGGCAAGGACGTCGCCGGGCTGTCCGGCCGGGCGCTCAAGGACTACCGGCGCGAGGTCCAGATCATCTTCCAGGACCCGTACGCGTCGCTGAACCCGCGGATGACCGTGGGCGACATCGTCGCCGAGGGCTGGTCGGTGCACGCCGACGTCGCGCCCAAGAAGGGCCGGCTGCAGCGGACCCAGGAACTGCTGGACCGCGTCGGCCTCAACCCCGACTACGTCAACCGCTACCCGCACCAGTTCTCCGGCGGCCAGCGGCAGCGCATCGGCATCGCCCGGGCCCTGGCGCTGCGGCCGGAGGTCATCGTCTGCGACGAGCCGGTCTCGGCGCTCGACGTCTCGGTGCAGGCCCAGGTGGTCAACCTGCTCGAGGACCTGCAGGACGAGTTCGGCCTCTCCTACCTCTTCATCGCCCACGACCTGTCGGTGGTGCGGCACATCTCCGACCGGGTCTCGGTGATGTACCTCGGCTCGATCGTGGAGGAGGGGACGGACGAGCAGGTCTACACGACCCCGGCGCACCCCTACACGCAGGCGCTGCTGTCCTCCGTGCCGCTGCACGAGCCGGCGCTGCGCGGCCAGAAGGACCGGATCCTGCTGCAGGGCGACGTCCCCAGCCCGGCCGACCCGCCCTCGGGCTGCCGCTTCCGCACCCGCTGCTGGAAAGCCCAGGACATCTGCGCCGAGGAGGCCCCGGCGCTGGTCGACCGCGGGCAGGGGCACCCGGCCGCCTGCCACTTCGCCGAGGCCCGGACGGTCGTCCCCGTCGACGCGGACTGAGCCGGGATCAGGTGACCTGATCGTGGCGCGTCCTCCCTCACGGTGTGCGGTGAGGGAGGACGCTCCAGGGTGAGGGAGGACGCGACCGGCGCCCGCAGCGGCGGCGCCGGGCGCGGCGGGGACAATGGCCGACCGTGACCGCTGAGCGCCGTGTGCTGTTCGTGCACGCCCACCCGGACGACGAGACGATCAACAACGGGGCGACCATGGCGCACTACGTCGCCGAGGGCGCCCGCGTCACGCTGCTGACCTGCACGCTGGGCGAGGAGGGCGAGGTCCTCGTCCCCGAGCTCGCGCAGCTCGCCCCCGACCAGGCCGACCAGCTCGGCGGCTACCGGATCGGGGAGCTGGCGGCCGCGATGACCGCCCTCGGGGTGACCGACTGGCGCTTCCTCGGCGGCCCGGGCCGCTACCGGGACTCCGGGATGATGGGCACCGAGGCCAACACGAAGCCGCGGGCCTTCTGGAACGCCGACCTCGACGGAGCGGTCGGGCACGCGGTCGCGGTCGTCCGGGAGACCCGGCCGCAGGTCCTGGTCACCTACGACGAGAACGGCGGCTACGGCCACCCCGACCACATCCAGGCCCACCGGGTGGCGATGGGCGCGGTGGACGCCGCCGCCGACCCCGCCTACCGGCCGGAGCTGGGCGAGCCCTGGCAGGTCGCGAAGGTCTACTGGTGCTGCACGCCGCGGTCGGTCCTGCGCGAGGGCGCCGAGGCCATGGCGTCGCTCGGGGAGGCCTCGCCGTTCGAGCAGCTGGGCGCGATCGAGGACATCCCCTTCGCCGTCCCGGACGAGCTGGTCACCGCCGCGGTCGACGGGCGCGCCCACGCCGCGGCCAAGGACGCCGCCATGCGCGCGCACGCCACCCAGATCACGGTCGACGGGCCGTTCTTCGCGCTGTCGAACAACTTCGGCCAGGAGGTGCTCGGCGTGGAGCACTACCGGCTGGTGCGGGGCGAGCGCGGCCCGGCCGGCGCCGGCCCGAACGGCTGGGAGGACGACCTGTTCGCCGGGCTGGCCGGGTGAGCGCTGCCCGGCTGAGGGCGGTCGCCGGGGGACTGCTGGCCGGCCTGGTCGCCGCCTGGTTCGCGCTGGTCGAGGTCTTCTGGCTGCCGCTGCGCATCGGCGGCGTGCCGGTGCCGGTGTCCATCCCGGCCGCCGTGGCCGCCAACCTGCTGCTCGTCTCGCTCACCCACCGGCTCACCGGGTCCCGGGTGGCCGCCGTGGTGCCGGCCGTGGTGTGGCTGGCGGTGGTGCTGCCGGCGAGCCAGCGGCGCCCCGAGGGTGACCTGGTGCTCACCGGCGGGTGGCAGGGGCTGGCGTTCCTGCTCTTCGGGGTGCTCGGCGCCTCGGTCGCCGTCGGGCGGGTGCTCGGCACGCCGCGGCCGCGGCCCACCGAGCCGCTCAGGGGAGCGGCGCGCGCCGGTAGTGGTAGCGGTGGTGCTCGATGAAGCCGTCCCGGCGGTAGAGCGTCCGGGCGGGTTCGTTCGACGCGGCGACCTGCAGGTACGCCCAGCGCGCGCGGCGTCCGGCGGCCCAGCGGTACAGCGCGGCCATCACCGCCGTCGCCAGCCCCTGCCGGCGGTGCGCCTCGTCGACGGTCAGCGCGCTCACGCCCAGCCAGCCGTCGGTCACCACGCCGCGGGCCACCGCGGCCAGCGGCGCGGGCTCCGGTGCCAGGCGCACCGCGGCGAAGACGACGTCCTCGGCGTCGGTGAGCACCCGCCGGGCCGCGGGCGGCAGCGGCCGGCCGCGGTGCCGGTAGCCGGCGAGCCAGGCCTCGTCGGGGGCGGGGGAGAGGATGACCGGCACCTCCGGCGCGATCCGGGGCGCGGGCAGCGGCGTGGTGAGCACCAGCACGTCCTCGTCGCGCTCCCAGCAGGCGGCGGCGAAGGCGGCGCCGGCCGCGCGGGCCTGGATGCCGGGCAGCTGCACGGTCGGCCGCAGGCCGTGCCCGGCGTACCAGCGGGTGACCGCCTCGACCGCCTCCGGCAGCGGCCGCCCCGGGTCGCCCACGACCAGCGCGGAGTTGGCCCGGCCGGTGAACCCGCCGGCCGCGCGCAGCAGCCAGTCGCCCAGCCGGTCGCACTCCCAGCCGCGCCAGCCGCGGGCGGCGAGCAGCTCCAGGCCAGTCACGTCCAGTGGCGAGCGGCTCTGTCCCATGCCCCGATCCTGCGGTGCCGTGCCGTCGCTCGCCCCGACGGGTGGGCGCGGCCCGACCGGTCGCACCTGTCACCCGGCGAGACGTCATACTGTGCGACGAGATGTGACCGGCGGCGGGCGCCCCGGTCGAGCTGCGCGTTCGGGAGGCAACCACCGTGACCTACGTGATCACCCAGGCCTGCGTCGACGTCCTCGACAAGGCCTGCATCGACGAGTGTCCGGTGGACTGCATCTACGAGGGCGACCGGATGCTCTACATCCACCCCGACGAGTGCGTCGACTGCGGTGCGTGCGAGCCGGTCTGCCCGGTGGAGGCCATCTACTACGAGGACGACGTCCCGGACAAGTGGAAGGACTTCTACAACGCCAACGTGGAGTTCTTCTCCGACCTGGGCAGCCCCGGCGGCGCGGCCAAGACCGGCAAGGTCGGCCGTGACCACCCGATGGTCGCGGCCCTGCCGCCCCAGGGCGAAGGGCACTGACGACGTCGGTCGCGGGCCCGTCCGCCGGCCTGCCCGACTTCCCCTGGGACTCCCTGGCGGGAGCGCGGGTGCGGGCGGCCCAGCACCCCGGGGGCGTCGTCGACCTGTCCATCGGGACGCCGGTCGACTCCACCCCTGAGGTGCTGACCTCGGCGCTCGCCGCGGCGGGGGACTCGCCGGGCTACCCGACGGCGCTCGGCACCGCGGACCTGCGGACGGCGGCGGCCGGCTGGCTGGAGCGCCGGCTCGGCGTCCGGGTCGCCGATCCGCTCGGCGCCGCCCCGTCGGTGATCCCGACCGTCGGGTCGAAGGAACTCGTCGCGCTGCTGCCCACCCTGCTGGGCCTGCGCGGCGGCGGCACCGTCGTCATCCCCGAGGTCGCCTACCCGACCTACGAGGTCGGCGCCGTGGTCGCCGGGCTGCAGGTGCTGCGCAGCGACGTCCCGCCGGCCGAGGCCCGCGACGTCGTGCTGGTGTGGCTGAACTCCCCGGGCAACCCGCACGGGCGGGTGCTGACCGTCGACGAGCTGCGCGCCTGGGCCGCCTGGGGCCGCGCGCACGGCGTCCCGGTCGTGTCCGACGAGTGCTACGCGATGCTCGGGTGGGACGTCGAGCCCCGCTCGCTGCTGCATCCGGACGTCGCCGGCGCCGACCACACCGGCCTGCTCGCGGTCCACTCGCTGTCCAAGCAGTCCACGGCCGCCGGGTACCGCGCCGGGCTGCTCTCCGGCGACCCCGCGCTGGTCCGCCGGGTGTGGGACGTCCGCCGGCACCTCGGCCTGCTCGTGCCCGGGCCGGTTCAGGCCGCCATGGCCGCGGCCCTGTCCGACGACAGCCACGTCGACGAGCAGCGGGAGCGCTACCGCGCCCGCCGCGACCGGCTGGCCGCGGCCGTCCGGGCGGCGGGCGCCCGGATCGACGCCTCCGAGGCCGGCCTCTACCTGTGGGTCACCCGCGACGAGGACTGCTGGACGACGGTCGACTGGATGGCCGGGCTGGGCATCGTCGCCGCCCCCGGCTCCTTTTACGGCCCGGCCGGCGCCCGGCACGTCCGGATGGCGCTGACCGCGACCGACGAGCGGATCGACGCCGCCGTGGAGCGCCTGGCCGGCTGACCGGGGCGGACTCCTCGGCAAGGGATGTGCGCCTCCACCGGTTGTCGCAGCTGAAGATCGAGATGCGGCTCCTCACGTCGCGGCGACGGCTGCACGGACAGGAGGCTGAGCGCTTCCGAGCCGGGTCGTCGATGAGTCCGCTGCGCCCGTTTCGGGCGTCCGGCTCGGAGAGCGTCGTCCGGGTCGGCACAGCGGCTCGTCGCTCGGCCGCGGGCAGCGAGCGTTGAGACATACCAACACCCCGCGAGCTTCCGCATCACGGCAGTGCAGCCGCATCTTGGTGGGCGGAGGCAGCCGATGGCGCTGCAGACACCGAACTCTCTCGGGGGGCTCACATGTCCAGAACACGAGCGGTCGCACGGCTCGTGACCGCGGTCGGCGCCTCGGCAGCGCTGGCTCTGCAGGCTGGTGCTGCCCATGCAGACAACGCGGTCGCCGATGGCGACGGCCTCGTGCCCGTCGCCACCAACACCCTGGCGTTCGGCGACATCTGCGTGGATCAGGGGCCGGTGACCAAGCCCGTCCTCTTGGCGGTCTCGCGAAGCGGGCAGGGGCAGGTCTACCCCAACAACGCCACGGTCACCTGGTCGGTGTCCTCCTCGTCGAGCAACATCACCTCCCCGCCCACGGGGCAGTTCCGCTCGGGCAACACGGTGCTCCTGCCCGCGGACTGGGCGAGCCGGGCCAACAGCACCCTGAGTGCACCGGTCACCGCGACCGTCACCGTCACGCCTTCCTCGGTGGGAACGGCCAGCGGCTCCGTGAACTTCACCGCGACCGGCGGCGGGGTGACCCGGACGGCCTCCCTCCCCTGGTCTGCCACCGTGAAGACCTGCGACACGACACCGCCCACGCTGTCGCTCCCGGGGCCGCTCTCAGCGGAGGCGACCAACGCACAGGGCCCGGTGGTCCGCTACACCGCCTCCGCGACCGACTCCGGCACCACCGTCCCCGTTGCTTGCACACCCGCGTCGGGCACGACCTTCCCGATCGGGCTCACGACGGTCAACTGCACGGCGACCGACGCCGCGAACAACACCGCCCGCGGTTCCTTCGACGTCACTGTCCGGGACACCAGCGCGCCGGTGATCGGCGACATCACCGCTCCGGTGGTCGCCGAGGCAACCAGCGGCAGTGGCGCGACGGTGACCTACGACGTCCCGACCGCCACCGACGCGGTCTCGGGCTCCGTCCCCGTCACCTGCGACCCAGCCTCGGGGGCATCCTTCGCTCTCGGCGAGACGACCGTCACCTGCACCGCCGAGGACGCCCGGGGCAACCGGGGTGTGAAGACGTTCACGGTCAGGGTCCAGGACACCACGTCGCCCGTGGTCGTCGTCCCTGACACCGTCGTCGCCGAGGCCACCTCCGCGGATGGTGCAACGGTCGGCTACCAGGTGAGCGCCTCCGACATCGTCGACGGTCCGCTCGACCCCCGGTGCACCCCGCCCTCCGGTGGGACCTTCCCCCTCGGCGAGACGACGGTGAACTGCTCCGTCGCCGATGCCGCGGGCAATCCGGCGGAGAACGCCTTCACGGTCCGTGTCGAGGACACCACTGCGCCAGTCCTCACCCCGCCTGCGAGCCCGACGGTCGAGGCCACCTCCGCAGCAGGTGCCCCGGCCACCTTCGACGTGACCGCCACCGACGCGGTCGGCGCCGGCCCGGTCACCTGCACCCCGGCCTCCGGCGCGACCTTCAGGCTCGGTGCCACCGAGGTGAACTGCTCCTCGACCGATGCCGCCGGCAACACCGGAAGGACGAGCTTCACCGTCAACGTCGTGGACACCACAGCGCCCGCCCTGACCCTGCCCGCCGACCAGCTCCTGGCAGCGACCGGCGTCAACGGTGCCCCGGCGACCTTCGCCCCCACCGCGACGGACTCGGTCGACCCCAACGTCGACGTCGTCTGCACCCCGGCGTCGGGGACGACGTTCGCCATCGGCACCACGAGGGTGAACTGCACCGCCACGGACGACGGCGGGAACACGGCCACGGGTTCCTTCACCGTGAAGGTCCAGCGCACCTTCAGCGGCTTCTACCAGCCGGTCGACGGCGCTCGCACACTGAACGCCGTGAAGTCGGGGTCGACCCTGCCGCTGAAGTTCGACGTCCTCGCAGGCAGCACTGAGATGACCAGCACGGACATCTTCGAGGGGTTGGCCGTCAGGGAGATCGCCTGCGGGGCCACCCAGCCGCTGGACGACATCGAGCAGCTGGTCTCCGGCGGTACCAACCTCCGGTACGACACCACGGGCCAGCAGTACATCTGGAACTGGAAGACCCCCAGCGGAGCCGCGGGCAAGTGCTACCAGGTGACCGTCAGGACCACGGACGGCGCCTCGATCAACGCCCTGTTCCGGCTCCGGTGACGCAGCACCGACCCTGACGGCGAGGGGCTCCGAGCAGGCGCTCGGAGCCCCTCGTCGTGGTACGTGCCGGCCGTCCCGGGGCGCGCTCAGTGTTCTCCGCGGGCCAGGCGGATCGCGGCTTCCCGGTCTGGCACCCGGAGTTTCTTGAGGACTGCGCGGATGTGGGTTCGTACGGTGACCGGCGCGACGAACGTCTTCCGGGCGATCTGGTCCGTGGAGAGCCCGGCGGCCATGAGCTCGAGGACCTCGGCCTCGCGCTCCGTGAGCTCCACCGGCTTCGGACGTCCGGGCAGCGTGAAGCGACGCCGTGGCTGTGACCGGAACTCTGCGATCACCTTGGTCACCAGCCAGCGGGGGAGGACGGCCTCCCCCGCGAGCACTCCCCGCAGCGCCGGCCCGAGCCGGGCGGGGTCCATGTCCTTGAGCAGGTAGCCGGAGGCCCCGGCGCGGAGGGCGGCGAACAGGTCCTCGTCCGTCGCTGACGCGGTCAGCATGACCACGGCCACGCCCGGCACCTCACGGGTGATGTCCGCCGCCGCCACGATGCCGTTGCCCGGCATGTGGATGTCGAGCAGACAGGCGTCCGGCCGCAGCTGCCGGGCCGTTGCCAACGCGGCATCCCCACTGCCCACCGAGGCGACCACCTCGATGCCCTGGTGGCTCAATGCCTCGGCGACCGAGATCCGCGTCGGGGTGTGGTCATCGGCGATGAGTACGCGCAGCGCTTCACTCACGGCCACCTCAACTGCACCCTCGTGCCCTGTCCCGGTGCGGACGTGATCCTGAGTTCCGCGCCGAGCTGGGCCGCTCGCTCCCGCATGCTCGTGAGGCCGAATCCGCCCGCGCGCGTACCGTGCGGGTCTCCGACGGCGAATCCCTGGCCGTCGTCGGTCACGGACAGGGAGAGCGGCTCGGAGGTCAGCCGGACGTCGATCCGCTGCGCCTGCCCGTGTCGGACGGCGTTGCGCACAGCCTCCCCGATGATCCGCAGCAGCGTCTCGCCCTCGGTGGCGGAGAGGCGTGCCCCGGTGTCCAGGTCGGTGACGACCTCGACGTCGTACCTCTGCGCCAGGTCGTCGAGCGCCTGTTGCAGCGCCGCCGGGAACGGCATGTCGTGTGGTCGGGTCATCGCCCGTAGCGCTCTGCGTGCCTCGAACTGCGCTCGGGTCGCCGCGGCGTCGACGCGCTCGGCGGTCGCGGGATCCCCGGGCTCCGCGGTCAACCGCTTCGACTGGGCGGCGATGTAGGCCAGTTCCTGGCTGAGCCCGTCATGGAGCTCTCTCGCCATGCGGCGGCGGTCCTCCAGCACGGCGGCGCGGGTGCGCAGCTCCCAGTAGGAGCGGATCTCTCGGGAAGCTCCGATGAGCAGGAAGACATAGAAGCCGAGCCGCAGGACGTCGCCGGTGTAGACGTACTCCGAGTACAGCGACGGGAAGAGCAGGTAGTGGACGCGAGCCAGCGCTGCGAGGACGCAGCCGGCCCCCAGCCACCGCATCAGCTCGTCGCCGGTGCACCGGCCTTGCCGGGTGAAGGCGATGGCGGCGACGGTGTAGCTGAGTGCACCCAGGGCTTGGACGACGAGGACCGCCGCGTGCGCCGCCAGGACTGGGCGGGTCCCGTCCCCGAGGGGTTGCGACGGGTCGACGGTGGGCGGGAGCGCGTCGCCGACGGCGGCCCCGACGGCGGTGACGGCCATCAGGGCCGTGCCGATGCCAGCGGAGAGGAGGCGAGTCGACCGGGGCCCGATCCGGACCACCGGAGGAGTCAGCGCCGCAGCGAGGAGCAGCAGGGTCCCGGAGAAGCGGACGAACAGCCCGGTCCACCGGCTGAAGTCCTCGCCCTGCGTCAGCGCCACGGCGCTCGGGACCGCAGTCAGTACGAGGTTGGCGCCTGCCACGGTGCAGAGGGCGAGAACGAGCAGGAGCTGCCGGGCCTGCCGATCGGTCCGGAAGCGGCCGTACAGCAGATAGGCGGCGAGCAGCGCGATGAGCGCGTTGGCGGTCTCCAGGGAGACGCGAAGCGCCGGAGCCCGATAGGCGAAGCCGAGGAAGGGCAGGAGGACGACAGCGAGCGTCGCACCGCCTGCGACGACGGCGGTCCGACCGGCAAGGGCGCCGTACGGTCGCGGCAGGGACGACCGACCCCCCGTGGGCGACACGGTCAGGACTGTAATCCGTCCGAATGCTTCTCGTGTCCTGGATCACACCGGTTCACACGCTGTCCGGAGGATGGGGAGTTACACGGTTCGACGGCCGGTGGCCGCCGCGCCCGTCGCCTTCCCGTCGTGACGGTGGTGCACCCGTTCCGACAGTTCCCTCGTGCGGTGACCGGTGGGCGCCGTTAGTTTGCGGCGGCATGACGCCTCCCCGCGTGCGGCCGCCCGTCGACGGCGACGAGCGCGCCCAGCTCGTCGGCTGGCTGGGGCTGCAGCGGGCGCTGGTGCCGTGGAAGTGCGAGGGCCTCGCCGAGGCCGACGCGCACCGCCCGGTGCTCCCGTCGTCCCCGCTGATGACGGTCGCCGGCATCGTCTCCCACCTGCGGTGGACCGAGCACTGCTGGTTCGAGGTGCTCTTCGCCGGCGCGTCGCCGAGCACGAACGTGCAGTTCGACGAGTCCCGCCCGGACGCGGACAAGCAGGTGGACGGCGTCGCGCTGGAGCAGCTGTTGGCCGAGTACGCCGCCCAGTGCGCGCGGTCGGACGAGATCGTCGCGGCCGCCGCCCTCGACCAGCCCTGCCGCAACCGGGAGTACACGCCCGGCGTGCACCTGCGGTGGGTGCTCACCCACATGGTCGAGGAGACCGCCCGGCACGTCGGGCACCTCGACGCCGTCCGGGAGCTGCTCGACGGGCGCACCGGCTACTACTGAGACCCCAGCAGGGCCTGGTGCAACCGGGCTCAAGCGCGGTGCCAGCGCACCGCCACCTCCGTGCAAGCGGTCGGGCGCACCGTCGTCCTGCGTCGCCGCGGACCCCCCGCCGCGGCGGCGCGCTCCCCGACCCGGGGCACCGCGCCCCCTGCACCGGAGGTCCTCAGATGACCACGCTGATCGTCCTGCTCGCCGTCCTCGCCGCCGTCTCGCTGATGGCCCTCGCGCAGACCTGGAGCGTCGGCACCCCCGACCGCGCCGGCCGCGGCGAGCCGGCGTTCGCCGACCACCCCGAGCTGTACGCCGTCCGGATGCGGGTCGCCTGACCGGCGCCCGCCCGCACCCCGCCCCGTCCTCACCCCCACCCCTTGCCCCGGAGGCATCCCGTGATCGCGTTCCTGGTCCTGCTCGCCGTCCTCGCCGTCGTCGACCTCGCCGTCCTGGCCCGCTGGCTGCGGGCCGGCACCGACGGCCGCCCGCGGGTGGTCGACCCCACCCACGTGCCACACCCGGAGCTCTACGGCCGGGCCCGCATGGGCCTGGCCTGAGCCTCAGGTGAGCAGCTCGAGACGGACGGCGCCGTCGCCGGCCCGCGACTCGGTCCAGCCGCCCTCGGCGGTCCAGGTCCGGCCGGCGAAGGCGACCGACCCGAGCTGCAGCCGCTCGGCATGGGCGACCGCCCAGGTCGCACCGAGCCAGCCGGCGGCCGGGTCGAGGGCCACGGCGCCGAACTCCTCGCTGGCCGCCACCCCCAGCTCCCGCTCGGCCTCCCCGGCGGCGGCCGCGGTGCGCTCGCTCAGCCGGCCGCCCACCTCCTGGGGCTGCCAGCTGCAGCTCAACCCGCCGGTGAGCAGCGCGCTGGTCAGCGCCTGAGCCATCGCCTCGTGCTTCTGGTACGCCTCCGGGAACCCCGAGCGCTGCACCGCCTGGGCGACCACCGTGAGCCGGCCGCTCTCCCAGCCGGGCACCTCGACCAGCCCGTCGTAGAACTTGCCGGCGGCGTACACGGGGTCGCGCACCTGCTCCGGCGACCCCCATCCCTGCGAGGGCCGCTGCTGGAAGAGCCCGAGCGAGTCCCGGTCGCCGTAGTCGAGGTTGCGCAGTCCCGACTCCTGCTGGGCGGTCGCCAGCGCGATGACCACCGCCCGCTCCGGCAGGCCGCGCGCCCGGGCGACCGCCGCGATCGTCGCCGCCGACGCGGCCCGCTCGGCGGTCAGTTCCAGGTCGCTGCCCGCGACGGTGCACCGGCCGCTCGCCGTGGCCGGGGTCCGCTCACCGGCCACCCGGATGCCCACCACCACCAGCACGGCCAGGACGACGAGCGCCGCGGCCCAGCCCAGCGCCGCCGGGGACACCCGCGCCCGGCCGCGTCGGCGACGCCGGGGCGCGCCCCGACGCGCGGAGCTGCCGGTCGCCCGACGCCTCGCGGCCGCCGGACGCCGTCCCCCGCTGCCGCTGGTCCGGCTCCCCGTCCGGGGGCGGCGGGTACGGGGGCTGGACATCGCCCCCGAGAGTAGGTGCCCCGCCTGTCAGGTCCCTGGAGGCGACGCGGCGGTCAGTTCGTGTGCAGCGCGGCGTTGAGCTCGCCCCACGTGCCCTCGCGGGGCAGCGCCTCCAGCGCACCGCTGACGCTGTTGCGGCGGTACAGCAGGCCGCTGCGGCCCGACAGCTCCAGCGCCTTGACCACCGAGCCGTCGGGCAGGGTGACCCGCGACCCGGCGGTCACGTAGCAGCCGGCCTCGACGACGCAGTTGTCGCCCAGCGAGATCCCGATGCCGGAGTTGGCGCCCAGCAGGCAGCCGCTGCCGATCGACACGACCTGCTTCCCGCCGCCGGACAGCGTGCCCATGATCGACGCGCTGCCGCCGATGTCGCTGTCCGGGCCGACGACGACGCCCGCGCTGATCCGGCCCTCGACCATCGAGGGGCCGAGCGTGCCGGCGTTGTAGTTGACGAAGCCCTCGTGCATGACCGTCGTCCCCTCGGCCAGGTGGGCGCCCAGCCGCACCCGGTCGGCGTCGGCGATGCGGACGCCGGAGGGCAGCACGTAGTCGACCATCCGCGGGAACTTGTCGACGCCGAAGACGGTCACGTGGCCCGCGGCGGCGCGCAGCCGGTGGGCGTTGAAGGTGGCCGCCTCCACCGGGCCGGCGCTGGTCCAGGCCACGTTGGTGAGCAGGCCGAAGACGCCGGTCAAGTCGGCGCCGTGCGGGCGGATGAGCCGGTGCGACAGCAGGTGCAGCCGCAGCCAGACGTCGTGGGTGTCGACCGGCGGCGCGGACAGGTCGGCGATCACCGTGCGCACGCCGACCACCTCGACGTCGCGGGCCTCGTCGCTGCGGACGAAGCCGCCGTAGTCGGGGCCCAGCTCCCCGGCGAGCTCCAGGGCGCCGAGCTTGACGGTGCCGTTCGCGGCGCCCTCGGGGGCGCCCAGCCGCGGCTCGGGGTACCAGGTGTCGAGCACGGTCCCGGAGCGGGTCACGGTGGCGAGTCCGGCGGCGACGGCGGAGCGGGGAGCGTCGTCAGTCACGGGAGGGGACGGTACCGACGCGTGCCAGTCGGCCCCGGTGCAGGGGCCCGTCGCGAGCCCGCGAGCGGCGGGGGGCGCCGGGGTCCTTCCTCTAGGCTCGGGCGTCGTGAGCGCCGTGCCCGCCCTGGACCTGTCGGCCGACGTCCTCGCGCTCACCCGGGCGCTGGTCGACGCCCCGTCGGTGTCCGGCGAGGAGGGCGCCCTGGCCGACGCCGTCGAGGCGGCGCTGCGCGCGCTGGGCGGCCTGGAGGTGGAGCGGGTCGGCGACTCCGTGCTGGCCCGCACCAACCTGGGCCGGCCGAGCCGCGTCGTCCTGGCCGGGCACCTGGACACCGTGCCGATCGCCGACAACGTGCCCAGCCGGCTCGACGGCGACCGGCTGTACGGCTGCGGCACCAGCGACATGAAGTCCGGCGACGCGGTGATCCTGCGGCTGGCCGCCCGCTTCGGCGTCCCGGGGGCGGAGCCGGCGCACGACCTGACCTTCGTCCTCTACGACAACGAGGAGGTCGAGGCCGTGAAGAACGGTCTCGGCCGGGTGGCCCGCGAGCGCCGCGGCTGGCTCTACGGCGACCTCGCGGTCCTGCTGGAGCCCACCGACGGCGAGATCGAGGCCGGCTGCCAGGGCACGCTGCGGGCGGTGCTCGAGGTGCGCGGTAGGCGGGCGCACAGCGCGCGTGGCTGGCTCGGGGTGAACGCCGTCCACGGTGCCGCCAACATCCTCGCCACGCTGGCCGCCTACGAGGCCCGCGAGGTGGACATCGACGGCTGCCGCTACCGCGAGGGGCTCAACGCGGTGCGCATCGAGGGCGGGGTGGCCGGCAACGTGATCCCCGACGAGTGCCGGGTGACGGTCAACTTCCGCTACGCGCCCGACCGGGACGAGGACGCCGCGGAGGCCCACGTCCGCGAGGTGTTCGCCGAGGCGCTGGCCGACGGCGCCACGCTGACCGTCGTCGACAACGCCGGCGGGGCGCTGCCCGGGCTGGCCGAGGCGGCCGCGGCCGCGTTCGTCGCCGCGGTGGGCCGGCCACCGCGCGCCAAGCTCGGCTGGACCGACGTCGCCCGCTTCGCCGCCTTCGGCATCCCGGCCGTCAACTACGGCCCCGGCGACCCGCAGCTGGCCCACACCCGCGAGGAGTCCGTCCTCGTGGAGCGGCTGCAGCCGGCCGAGGACGCCCTCGTCGCCTACCTGTCCACGCCGACCGCCTGAGCCCCGAGGAGTGCCTGCATGACGACCACGCCGGAGCCGGCCGACGGCCGCAGGCCGCGGCCGACCCGTCACCGCGGGCCGGTGATGCTGCGCGGCGGGGAGCCGGACCCGCGCACGCAGGGGACGACGACCGACCAGCGGCTGCTCGACCGCCGCGGCCCCACCGACTGGGTGCACACCGACCCGTGGCGGGTGCTGCGCATCCAGAGCGAGTTCGTCGAGGGCTTCGGGCTGCTGGCGGAGCTGCCCAAGGCGGTCAGCGTCTTCGGCAGCGCGCGGACGAAGCCGGACGACCCGCACTACGCGGCCGGGGTCGAGATCGGCGCCGCGCTGGCCCGCGCCGGCTACGCCGTCATCACCGGCGGCGGCCCGGGTGCGATGGAGGCGGCCAACCGCGGGGCGTCGGAGGCCGGGGGCCTGTCGGTCGGCCTGGGCATCGAGCTGCCGTTCGAGCAGGAGCTCAACGAGTGGGTGGACGTCGGCATCGCCTTCCGCTACTTCTTCGTGCGCAAGACGATGTTCGTGAAGTACGCGCAGGCCTTCGTCATCCTGCCCGGCGGGTTCGGCACCCTCGACGAGCTGTTCGAGGCCCTGACGCTGGTGCAGACCCGCAAGGTCACCCGGTTCCCGGTGGTGCTCTACGGCACCGCCTACTGGTCGGGGCTGATCGAGTGGATCCGGTCGACGATGGGGCCCGCCGGCACGATCAGCCCGGCCGACCTGGACCTGATCACGATCACCGACGACGTCGACGAGGTGCTCGCGGTGATCCGCGAGGCGGAGGCGCAGCGCGCGGCCGGGGACGGCGGCGGGGGCATGCGGGCGCCGCTGCCCTCGGGTCCGGTCGACGACTGAGGGCGTGCCGTGCTGTCCGCGGTCGTCTTCGTCGTCAGCGTGCTGCTGGTCGGCGGCCTGCTGTTCCTGCTCGCGTCGATGCTGCTGGGCCGCGGGGAGACCCAGCCGCCCGCCGAGCTGGACCGCTCCCCGGTCGAGCTGCCCGCCGACCGCCCGGTGCGCGGGGACGACCTGCGGGCGCTGCGGATCTCGGTGACCGCCCGCGGCTACCGGATGACCGAGGTGGACTGGCTGCTCGAGCAGCTCGCCGACACGCTCGAGGAGCGGGACCGGGAGATCGCCGCGCTGCGCGCCCGGTCCACGGACGACGACGACCGCGCGGGCAGGCACGCGGCTCCCTCCGACGGCGCGCCGAGCGGGAACGGGGCGCCGTCCGGTGCGTGAGCTGACCGAGCGGATCGACGTCGACGCGCCCCCCGAGCGGGTGTGGGCCGCGCTCACCGACTGGACGCGGCAGGGCGAGTGGATGCTCGCCACCGACGTGGAGACCGTCGGCGGCCCGGCCCAGGGGGTCGGCGGCCGGCTGGCCGCGCGCACCGGGCTGAGGCTGCCCCGGCGGCGCCGGCACGTCGGCGTCCTGGACACGATGGTCGTCACCGAGTGGGACCCGCCGCGGCGGGTGGTCGTGCAGCACACCGGACGCATCGTCCGCGGCCCCGGGATCTTCGAGGTCGAGCCGCGGGGCGCGGGCTCGACCTTCGTCTGGACCGAGCAGCTGTGGCTGCCCTTCGGGGTCCTCGGCGTCCTCGGCTGGCCGCTGGCGAGGCCGTTCGTCGTCCTCGGGGTGCGGATCTCGCTGCGCCGGTTCGCCGCCTTCGCGCGGACGTACCCCGCCTGACGTGTCCGTCGAGGCGATCCGCGCCGACCTGGCGGAGCTGGCCGACCCCGAGCGCGCCGAGGGCATGGCGCGCTACTTCCAGGCGCGGCCCGGCGGCTACGGCGAGGGCGACCGGTTCCTCGGGATCGCGGTGCCGCCGCAGCGGGCGGTCGCGAGGCGGCACGCCGCGGCGACGCCGCCGGCCGACGTCGCCGAGCTGCTCGGCAGCCCGTGGCACGAGGAGCGGCTGACCGCGCTGTTCGTGCTGGTGCGCCGCTTCCAGCGGGCGGACGACGACGAGCGCGCGCGGATCGTCGAGCTCTACCTGGCCCGGCGGGAGCGGGTGGACAACTGGGACCTCGTGGACGCCTCGGCGCCGTACCTGCTCGGCCCCTGGCTGCTGGCCCGCGACGACTGGGCGCCGCTGGACGACCTGGCCGCGTCGGCGTCGCTGTGGGACCGGCGGATCGCCGTGATGGCCACCTTCGCCGCCGTGCGCGCCGGCCGGCCCGAGCCGACCCTGCGGCTGGCCGACCGGCTGCTCACCGACCCCGAGGACCTGATCCACAAGGCGGTGGGCTGGATGCTGCGGGAGGTCGGCAACCGCGACCTCGCGTGCGCCGAGGCCTTCCTGGCGCCGCGGTACCGGCGGATGCCGCGCACGATGCTCCGGTACGCCATCGAGCGGTTACCGGCGGACCGGCGCCGCGACTACCTCGCCGGGCGGGTCTGACGGCCCGACCCGACCGCCCGCTTGACCCGGCCCCTGGGGCCGGCCGGAGGGTCGACGACGTGGACGCACCACTGCTGCGGGTCGGGGAGTTCCTCCGCCGCACCCGGCTCTCGCCCAAGGCCCTGCGGCTGTACGCCGCGCAGGGCCTGCTCCCGCCGGCGCACGTCGACCCGGTCAGCGGCTACCGGCTGTGGTCGGCCGACCAGGTCGAGCGGGCCCGGGTCATCGCGCTGCTCCGCCGGGCCGGCATGCCGCTGGCCCGCGTGCGCGACGTCGTCGACCTCGGCCCGGCGGCCCGGTCGGCGGCGGTCGGGCGCTGGTGGGCCGGGGTGGCGGAGGAGCACGCCCGGCGCGCGCAGGTGGTCGCCCACGTCACCAGGGGGACCGACGGAGAGGGGACGAGCGTGTACGACGTCGAGGTGCGGGACGTGCCGGAGCTGCGGCTGCTGTCGGCCGAGCGGCGGCTGACCGTCGCGGAGCTGTCGGACTTCATCGGCGCCGCCCGCCGCGAGATCGCCGCGGCGCTGGCCGCCGCCGGCGTGCCCGAGGCCGGGCCGGTGCGGGTGGTCTACCACGGGATGGTGACCGAGGACGGCGACGGCCCGGTCGAGGTCGCCGTCCCGTTCACCGGGTCGGTCGACCCGGTGGGGGAGCTGCGGGTGCGCCGGCAGGCGGCGCGGCGGGAGGCGGTCACCCGGCTGTCGCGGGACGCGGCGGAGTTCCCCGGGATCCTGGACGCCTACGACGCCGTGGCCCGCTGGATCGACGCCGCGGGCCTGCAGCGGGCCGGCAGCCCCGCCGAGGTGTACCTGACCGACCGGTCGGCGCCCGACGACGGCGGCACCCACGTCGAGGTGGCCTGGCCGGTGCGCTGACCCCGGCCGGCTCAGCCGCGGGTGAGGGCCAGCCGGGTGCCGAACCCGAGCAGCGCGCAGCCGGTGACGGCGTCCATGGCCCGCCGCACCGGGCGCCGGGTGAGCACCCGCCGTGCCCGGTGGAGCCCGGCCACCAGGACCAGCAGCCACGCCAGCCCGAGGACGGCATGGGTCAGCGCGAACGCGACCAGCACCGGGACGGCCGCCTGCGGCCCGAGGAACTGCGGCAGCACGGCGAGGTAGAACGCCAGCACCTTCGGGTTGGTGATGTTGCTGAGGAAGCCCTGGCGGAACCCGCGCAGCGCCGCGCCGGGGTCCGCCGTCCCGTTCCCGGCGAGGTCCTCGTAGCGGCCGCGGACGGCCGAGCGCAGCGACTGCACCCCCAGGTAGGCCAGGTACGCGATGCCCAGCCAGCGGATCGCCTGGAACAGCGGCTCGACGCGGACGACCACGGCCGCCAGCCCCGCGGCGGCGGCGGTGCCCTGCACCACGTTCGACGCGGCGATGCCGACGGCGCTCCAGGTGCCCCGGCGGCGGCCGCCGGCCAACGTGTTCCGGATGACGACGGCGGTGTCCGGTCCGGGTACGAGGACCAGCACCGTGGCGAAGACGACGAAGGACGCGTAGCCGGACACGCGGTCAATCGTCGCGCACGAACTCCAGCGCCTCCCGGGCCAGGGCGAGGTCGCGCGCGTCGTCCGGGCCGAGGGCGACCCACTCGCGCATCGCGGCGCCGCGGCCGTTGCGGAACGGGGTGCCCGCGCCGTCGGCCTGCAGCGCCTCGACCCGCGCCCGGGGCAGCTTCAGCACCAGGGCGCCGCCGACGGCCATGGCGAAGATCGACCCGTTCGCCGTCAGCGCGGTGGAGCCAAACCCGCGGCGCCCGCCGGCCCCCGGTGGCTCGACGCCGGGCTCGCCGGCCAGGGTCTGCGCGAGGGCGGCCAGCCGCCGCTCGGAGTCGTCGGTCACGGCCGTCATGATGTCGGCGTGCGCGACCGATGTGGAGAGGCCCGGTGAGCCGGCGCGGGTGGGTCCTGTTCCTGGCGATGTCGCTGATCTGGGGCGTGCCGTACCTGCTGATCAAGGTCGCGGTGGAGGACCTCTCGCCGGTGGTCGTCGTCTTCGGCCGGTGCGTCATCGGCGCCGCGCTGCTGCTGCCCTGGACGATCGCGAAGGGGCACCTGCGCCCGGCGCTGCGGCACTGGCGGTGGCTGCTGGCCTTCACGCTGCTGGAGATGACCGGGCCCTGGCTGCTGCTGGGCTACGCCGAGCAGACCCTGTCGAGCTCGCTGACCGGGCTGCTGGTGGCGGCCGTGCCGTTCGTCGCCGCGATCGCCGGGCGCCTGGTCGGTGACGAGCGGCTGACCCCGGTCCGGCTCGCCGGGATGGCGCTGGGCGTGGTGGGCATCGCCCTCCTGCTCGGCCTCGACGTCGGCGGGGCGGCGTGGGTGCCGCTGCTCGCGGTCGGCCTCACCGTCCTCGGCTACGGCACCGCGCCGCTGATCGTCACCCACCGGCTCGCCGACGTCCCCGGGGTGGCGGCCAGCTCCATCGCGCTGCTGGTCACCGCGGTCGTGTACGCGCCGTTCGCGCTGACCCGGCTGGACGAGGTGTCCGCGGCGTCCGGCTCGGCGCTGCTGTCGGTGGCGGTGCTGGGACTGGTCTGCACGGCGCTCGCGCTGTCGCTGTTCTTCGCGCTGATCCGCGAGGTCGGGCCGCAGCGGGCGCTGGTCATCACCTTCCTCAACCCCGCCGTCGCGGTGCTGCTCGGCGTGCTGCTGCTCGACGAGCCGTTCACCCTCGGCCTGGCCCTCGGCCTGCCGCTGGTGATCGCCGGCTGCGTGCTCGCGACCCGCCGCAACCAGCCGCGCGCGGCGGAGACCCCGCCGGTGGAGACACCCGTCCCCTGACCGCGGGTCCGGGTCCGCCTGTGGAGTGGCGGGCGCCTGTGGACGACCGGGCGGGGACCGTCGGCCCGCCGGGCTAGCGTCCCGGCCCGTGGACCGCATCCGATGCGCCTGGGGCGACAGCGCCCCCGAGTACGTGACCTACCACGACGAGGAGTGGGGCGTGCCCCTGCACGGGGACGACGCCCTGTTCGAACGGCTGTGCCTCGAGGCGTTCCAGTCCGGGCTGTCGTGGCTGACGATCCTGCGCAAGCGGCCGGCGTTCCGGGCCGCGTTCGCCGGCTTCGCCATCGACGCGGTCGCGGAGTTCACCGAGGAGGACCGGGCCCGGCTGCTCGCCGACGCCGGCATCGTCCGCAACCGCGCCAAGGTCGACGCCGCGATCGCCAACGCGCGGGCCGCGCAGCGGCTGCCGGAGGGCCTCTCGCAGCTGCTGTGGTCCTTCGCGCCGCCGGGCCCGCGCACCCGCCCGGCGACCCTCGCCGACGTGCCGGCCACCAGCCCCGAGTCCGTCGCCATGGCCAAGGAGCTCAAGCGCCGCGGCTTCGTCTTCGTCGGCCCCACGACCGCCTACGCGCTGATGCAGGCGACGGGGATGGTCGACGACCACGTGAGCACCTGCTTCCGCGCCGTCACCTGAACGGCGGCCCGTGTTGGTCTCGCGGGCAGGGATACGGGATCATGGGGCAGCTCACTGCACTGAGAGGAGCCACACCGCCGCCAGCAGAGGCGACGGGTGGCCGGCGAAGGAGGCACGCATGGCGGCCATGAAGCCGCGCACGGGTGAAGGTCCCCTGGAGGTCACCAAGGAGGGGCGCGGCCTGGTCATGCGCGTACCGCTCGAGGGCGGCGGACGTCTCGTCGTCGAGCTGTCGCCCGACGAGGCGACGGCGCTCTCCGAGGCCCTGAAGGGCGCGACCAGCTGAACACCGCGGCGAGCCTGCCTCCCGGCAGCTCCGCACCGCACGACGCGGCCCCGGCCGACGGCAGCACGCCGGCGACCGGGGCCGCGCCGTTGCCGCGGGTCGCGGTCGTCGCCGCCCTGCCGCCGCTCGGGGAGGACGACGTCCTCGCCGTGCCGGTCGGCGCGCGCGGCGCCCTGCCCGGCTGGCTGACCGACCCGGGCCCGGGGCGGCCGCCGCCCGTCCCGCCGGCGTTCCTGGCCGGCGCCCTGCGCGACACCGGCAACACCGGCGCGGCCGGGAAGATCACGAACCTCCCCGTGCCCGGCCGCCACCCGCGCAGCGTGGTGGCCGTGGGCATCGGCGCCGGGACGCTGCCGGACCTGCGCTCCTACGTGGCCACCGCGGTGCGGCGGGCCCAGACCCTGGCCGAGCACGGCGCCCGGCGGCTGGTCCTGCCGGTCGACGAGCCGGCGCCCACCGGGGCGGACGAGGTGCGCGCCGCCGTCGAGGCCGCGCTGCTGGCCGGCTACCGGTTCCGCCAGACCAGCCGGCCGCACCCGCCGCGGCTGGCCGAGGTCGTCGTGGTCGCCGCCGACGCCGACGACCCCGCGGTGGTGGCCGCCGCCCACGCCGGGCGGGTCACCGCCGAGGCCGTCGCCTGGGCCCGCGACCTGGTGAACACCCCGGCCGGCACGAAGACCCCGGCGTGGCTGGCGGCCCAGGCGCAGCAGCGGTTGGCCGGGCTCGACTCCGTCACCGTCACCGTGCTGGGCCCCGACGAGCTGCGCGCCGGCGGGTTCGGCGGCGTGCTCGCCGTCGGCGGCGGCTCGGCCGCCCCGCCGTGCGTGGTGGTCGCCACCCACCGCCCGCCGGGTGCCCCGCAGGGCGAGCACCCCGTGCTCGTCGGCAAGGGCATCACCTTCGACACCGGTGGGCTCTCGATCAAGACCAACGCCGGCATGCGGGAGATGAAGACCGACATGGCCGGCGGGGCCGCCGTGCTCGCCGCCTTCGACGCCGCGGTCCGCCTCGGCGTCCCGGTCGCGTTCACCGCCGTCGTCCCGGCCGCGGAGAACGCGGTCTCCGGCTCCTCCTACCGCCCCGGCGACGTGGTGCGCCACGTCGGCGGCCGGACCACCGAGGTGCTCAACACCGACGCCGAGGGCCGGATGGTGCTCGCCGACGCGCTCGCCCACGCCCGCCTCGAGCTCGGCGCCACCGTGCTGGTCGACGTCGCCACCCTCACCGGCGCGATGAAGACCGCGCTGGGTGCCCGCACCGCCGGCCTCTACGCGACCGCCGACGGGCTGGCCGAGGCGCTGACCACCGCGGCGGGTCACGCCGGGGAGCGGGTGTGGCGGATGCCGCTGGCCGAGGAGTACGCCGAGGCGCTGGAGAGCGCCGTCGCCGACGCCAACAACGCCCCGGGCAACCCCGGCGGCACGACCGCGGCGCTGTTCCTCCGCCCCTTCGCCGGGGACCTGCCGTGGGCGCACCTGGACGTCGCCGGGCCCGCCCGCGCGGGCTCCGACGACGCCGAGGTGGTCAAGGGCGGCACCGGCTTCGGCGCCCGCCTGCTGCTGCGCTGGCTGGAGGCCGGCGCGCCGGTGCACCCCGTCCCCGCGGTGGTGGACTGAGTGGCCGGCGACCGGGGCGTGGTCTTCCCCGCCGGCCCGGACGGCCGGCGGAGCACCGCGGCCCTCGGCCGGGCGGTCGTCGCCGACGCCCTGCGGCCGGTGGACCCGCCCGGCGCCCGCGCCGCCGAGCAGGAGACCAACTGGCGGGCCGGCTACCTGGTGCACTTCCGCCGGCTGGTCGAGGCCGGGCTGGGCGACCCCGGCGCGGCGCGCACCGTCGCGGCCGCGGGCCTCGCCTCGCTGCACGACCGCATGCGGGTCGCGGACGACGACGGCGAGCAGCCGCTGGCCGCCCTCGCCGGCGCGGCGCCCGGCCGGCCGCTGGCCACCCGCGAGGTCCGCGGCGACGCCGAGCCCGAGCGCGAGCTCTCCCTGCCCTTCCACGGCACCCGGCTGCGCGGCGCGGAGCTGGCCCGCCGGCTCGACGCCTGGGTCGACTGCGGGGCGATGGAGCCGTCGGCCGCCGAGGCCGTGCGCACCGTCGCCGCCCACCCCGAGTGGCTGGCCCTGCCCGGCCGGACCGTCGTCGTGCTGGGCGCCGGGGCCGAGATGGGGCCGCTGACGGCGCTGCTGCGCTGGGGCGCCCGGGTGGCCGGGGTCGACCTGCCGCGGGCCCCGCTGTGGCGGCGGGTGCTCGACACCGCCGCCCGCGGCGCCGGCACGCTGCTGGTCCCGGCGCGGTCCGAGGGGGACCTGCCCGAGGCCGCGGGCGTCGACCTCGTCGCCGAGGTGCCGGCGGTCGCCGAGTGGGCGGCCGGGCTGACCGGCGGCCTCGTGCTCGGCAACTACGTCTACGCCGACGGCGCCGACAACGTCCGCGTCTCCACCGCCGTCGACGCCCTCACCCTGCGCCTGCAGGCCGAGCACCCGGACCTGGCGCTGGCCTTCCTCGCCACGCCGACCGACGTCTTCGCCGTCCCCGCCGAGGCCGTCGAGCACTCGGTGCGGGCCTACACCGGCCGTTCCCGGACGGCGAAGCTGCTGGTCCGCCCGCTGCGCACCGTCACCGCGGGCCGGCTGCTGCAGCGCGGTTACGTGCCCGGCGCCGACCCCGGCGTCAACGACAGCCTGGTGCCGCAGCAGGGGCCCAACTACGCGCTGGCCAAGCGGCTGCAGCGCTGGCGGGCGACGACGGCGCGGGCGGCCGGGACGACGGTGTCGATGAACGTCGCGCCGCCCACCCGCACCCGCTCGGTGGTGAAGAACCGGGCGCTGGCCGCCGCCTACGCCGGCGCGCACCGGTTCGGCGTGGAGGTGTTCGAGCCCGCGACGTCCAACGTGCTCATGGCCGCGCTGCTGGTGCACGACCTGCACACCGGCGGGGGGCCGCGCCAGGCGCACCCGTGGCAGGACGAGGCGCACGCCGCCGTCCACGGCGGGCTGTGGCGGACCGCGTACGCGCCGCGCAGCGCCCTCGGGCTGGCCGCCGTGCTCGGGCTCGGTGCCGCCCGCGGGTGACGGTCAGGCCGGGGCCGGGACCGCGCCCAGTTGCACCATCAGGCCCAGGAGGTCCGACGTCGTCCAGCGCTCGGCCACCCGGTCCCCGCGGAACCGCATGATCGTGATGCCCTGGAGCACGTAGGGGCGGCCGGTGGGCGGCATGCCCATGAAGTCGCCGCGGTGCTCGCCCGTGACGGTGAACCGGCAGGCGAACAGGTCGCCGTCGGTCAGCTGCTCGGCGAGGTCGAGCTGCGGGTTGGGGCGGCCCGGCGCGCCCAGCGCCGCCCAGAACTGCTGGTAGAAGCCGGCCACCGCCGCCTTGTCCATCGGCTCCGGCTCCAGGCCGTGGAACCGCAGGTCCTCGGCGTACACCTCGAGGTAGCCGGGCAGGTCCCCGGCGTTCCACCGCTGCCGTGCCTGCTCGACCCGATCGGCGGGAGCGGTCATGGCTCCTCCTCCGGCGACGCGACACCCTTGACGGTCGAGCACCCTGGCAGCCGCGCGCCGCCGCCCCCAGAGCCGTTCGCCCCCGCCGCCTCACTCGCCGACGACGCCGTCCACCGCCTCCCGCAGCAGGTCGGCGTGTCCGTTGTGGCGGGCGGTCTCCTCCAGCAGGTGCAGCAGCATCCAGCGCAGGCTGAAGTGCCCGCCGTCGCGCCGCGGCTCGACCGAGAGCGCGTCGAGGCTCGCGGCCGCGGCGACCACCTCGTCGGTGCGCCGGCAGGCCAGCCGGTAGCGCTCGCGCAGCTCCTCGGGCTCCATCGTGGGCGCGACGTCCATCTCCCAGTCCGGGGTGGCCGCCCAGTCCACCCCCGCCCACGGCTCCGGCGCCGGCCGCCCGGCGAACCGCTCGACCGCCCACCGCTCCTCGACGAACGCCAGGTGGTGGAGCAGCCCGGCGAGGGTCAGCGACGACGGCGGCAGCGGCCGGGCCAGCTGCTCGCGGGTCAGCCCCTCGGTCTTCAGCAGCAGCGTCTCGCGCTGGTAGGCGAGGTAGGCGGTCAGCTGGGCGGCCTCGGCGGCGTTCTCGGGCGGGTCGGTGCGCACGCCGCCGACCCTCGCACCCGCCGCCGACACCGCGCACCGCCGTCCTCCCTCACCGCACCGCCGTCCTCCCTCACCGCAGCGCGTCCTCCCTCACCGTCCACCGTGAGGGAGGACGCGCCACGATCAGGTCAGCTGATCCCGGCTAGGCGGGGCCGACCAGGCCGGCCACGATCTCCGCGGACAGGGTCACCAGCGGCAGCCCGCCGCCGGGGTGCGCCGAGCCGCCGACCAGGAACAGCCCGGGTACCGGTCCCGCGTTGCCCGGCCGCAGGAAGGCCGCGCGGGCGCCGTTGCTCGACGTGCCGTAGATCGACCCGCCGACGCTGCCGGTCTCCCGCGCCAGGTCCGCGGGGGTGCGGACGACGCACCAGCGCACCCGGTCCCGCACGTCCAGCCCGCGCCGCGCCATCACCTCGAGCACCCGGGCGGCGTAGCGGTCGGCCAGGCCGGGCTCGTCCCAGTCCACGCCGCCGGCCGGGTCGTGCCGCGGCGCGTTGACCAGCACGAACCACGACTCGCCGTCGGCGTCGGGGCGGGTGGCCGGGTCGTCGGGGGCGCTGACGTAGACGGTGGGGTCCTCGACCGGCCGGGGGGCGCCGCGGTGCCGGCCGACGCCGAACACCGCGTCGAACTCGGCGTCGTAGTCGTCGGGGAACAGCACCGTGTGGTGGGCCAGGGCGGGGGTGCGGCCGCGCAGCGCCAGCAGCAGCACGAACCCCGACAGCGACGGCGTGCTGCGGGCCAGGCCGCGGCGCACCCGCCGGGTCGCCGGCAGCGGCGGCAGCAGGTCGCGGTACAGCGCGGCCGCGTCGGCGCCGGAGACGACGACGTCGGCGCGCACCACCTCGCCGCCGGCCAGCGCGACCCCCGTCGTCCGGCCGCCCAACACGAGCACCCGCTCCACCGCCGTCCCCGTCCGGAACACCGCCCCGCGCCCGGCCGCCCGGTCGGCCACGGCGGTCGCCAGCCGGTGCAGGCCGCCGCGCACGTACCAGGAGCCGGCGGCCTGCTCCGCGTACGGCACCGTGACCAGCACCGCGGGCGCCCGGCGCGGGTCGGAGCCGGAGTAGGTGGCGTAGCGGTCCAGCAGGACGCGCAGCCGGGGGTCGCGCAGGTGCGCCCGGCCCAGCCCGCGCAGCGTGCGCCAGGGCGCGACGGTGGCGACGTCGCGGCCGCTGCGGGCCAGCCGCGCCAGGGTGGCGGCGCCGGCCAGCGGGGAGCGCAGGAACGGCTGCTCGGTGACCCGCCACATCTCCGCCGCGCGGGCCATGAGCGCCGCCCACTGGTCGCCGGCCCCCCCGCCGAGGGCGTCGTCGAGCGCGGCCGGCACCGCCTCGGGGGTCCCCGGCAGGTCCAGCCGGGTGCCGTCGGCGAACCGGTAGGCGACCGCGGGGTCGAGCCGGACCAGGTCCACCGACTCCTCCAGCGGCGCGCCGGTGGCGGCGAACAGGTCCCGGTACACCTGCGGCAGCGTCACCAGGCTCGGGCCGGTGTCGAACGCGTGCCCGTCGCGGGCGTACCAGCCGAGCTTGCCGCCGATCGTGGGCGCCTGCTCCAGCACGGTGACCGCGTGGCCCAGGGCGGCGAGCCGGGCCGCGGCCGCCAGCCCGCCGAGCCCGGCGCCGACCACCGCCACCCGCGCCACGACCGCCACGGTAGGCGGCCGGGCGCCGCCGTCGCCCGTCCGGGTGAGGGCGGTTTGCCGCATCGCGAGGCACGGGTAGCCGCAGGTGGTCGCGGGTGAGACCGGCCGGCGGACGTGTGCCCGCGGGAAGGGGCCGACGTGGCCGTGTCGAGGGTGGGTGCAGCGGCGGTCGGGGCGGCGGCGGTGCTGGCCCTCGCCGGGTGCGCGAGCGCGCAGGAGGACGACGTCCGGGACGTCGCGACGGCGTTCGGCGACCGTGGCGTGGACCCGGGCGCGCGGTGCGAGCTGCTCGTCGCGACCACGCGGGCGGCGCTGGAGTCGGACGAGTCGGCGCCGTGCGCCGCCGTCCTCGCCGACCTGCCGCTGGGCGGCGGCGCCGTGGAGTCGGTGGCGGTCTGGGGCCGCAACGCCCAGGTGCGCACGACCGAGGACACGCTGTTCCTCGCCGAGACCGCGGCCGGCTGGCGGGTCGCCGCGGCCGGCTGCACGCCGCGCGGCGAGGCGCCCTACGACTGCGAGGTGGAGGGGCCGTGAGGGGTGTGCACCGGCTGTACGTGACCTACCTGGTGGTGATCCTGCTCGGCGTCGCCTATGTCACGCTGCTGGGACTGATGGGCCGATGAGCGCCCCGCACGGCTTCGTCCGGGACAACGCGCTCGGGCTGGCCTTCGGCGGCCTCTTCCTGGTCACGCTCGCCGGCCAGGCGATCTCGGGGACGGCGGACTTCAACGCCCAGCAGGTGGCGGACGGCCTCGAGCCGGTCTCCCTCTGGCGCTACGTCACCTCGTCGTCGTTCGGCGTCGACGTCATGGAGAACTGGCAGTCGGAGTACCTGCAGTTCTTCCTCTACGTCTTCGCGACCGTGTGGCTGATCCAGCGCGGGTCGGCCGAGTCCAAGGAGCCCGGGGAGGAGGGGCCGGAGTCCGACCGCGAGCAGCTGGTGGGCGAGCACGCGCACCGGTGGTCGCCCTCCTGGGTGCGGGCCGGCGGCTGGCGGACGACGCTGTTCTCCCGGTCGCTCGGCTTCGTGATGGGCGCGCTGTTCCTGCTGACCTGGGCGGCCTCGTCGATCGCCGGGTGGTCGGCGTTCAACACCGAGCAGCTCGCCGACCGGCAGGACCCGGTGAGCTGGCTCGGCTACCTCGGCGAGGCGGACTTCTGGAACCGGTCCTTCCAGAACTGGCAGTCCGAGATGCTCGCGGTGGGGTCGATGGCGGTGCTGTCGGTGTTCCTGCGGCAGCGCGGCTCCCCGGAGTCCAAGCCGGTGGGGGCGGCGCACGGGGACACCGGCGAGACCGGCTGACGGCGGGTCAGCAGGGGACGGTCAGCGCGAGCACGGCGAGGTCGTCGGCCTCGTACCGCGACCCGCGGACCCGCTCCGCCACCGCCGCGGAGATCGTCTCGGCGATGCACTCGGCGGCGTCCGGGCCCGGCCGGGTCAGCAGGCCCACGAGCCCGTCCTCGCCGAACTGCGCGCCGTCGGCGTCGCGGGCCTCGGTGACGCCGTCGGTGTAGAGCACCAGCGAGGCGCCGGGGCCCAGCGTCACCGGCACCGAGGTGTAGCGGGCCTCGTCGCCCACGCCGAGCGGCCGCCCGACGACGCCGACCTCCGTCCAGCCGCCGGCCCCGCGCAGCAGCGGCCGGGGGTGACCGGCCACGGCCAGGCGCCCCCGCGTCGTGCCCGGGCCCGGCTCGAGGACCAGGCAGGCGGCGGTGACGAAGCGCAGCGGGCCGCCGGCCTGCTCGTGCCGCAGTGCGCCGTGCACGGCGGCCAGCACCTCGGCGGGGTCGCCGGAGCCGGCGGCCGCGGCCCGCGCGGTGTGCCGGGTCAGCGCGGTGACCGCCGCGGCCTCCGCGCCGGTGCCGCAGACGTCGGCGATGAGCAGCATCCACCGCCCGTCGGGCAGCGGGACGACGTCGTAGGTGTCGCCGCCGACCAGGCCGGAGCCGCCGCCCGGGCGGTAACGGGCGGCCAGCTCCAGCCCCGGGACCGTGGGCAGCGTCGCGGGCAGCAGGCTGCGCTGCAGGGTGTCGGCGAGCTCGCGCACCGCGGACTCGGCGCGCAGCCGGCCGAGGAACTGGCCGATCTGGCGGCCGGCATTGCCCAGGACGTCGAGCAGCTCGGGCGGCACCGGGCGGGGCTGACGGGTGAACAGCTCGCAGACGCCGAGCAGGGTGTCACCGCGCAGCAGCGGGAAGGCCACGCCGCTGCGGAAGCCGGCCGAGCGCGCCGCCGCCGCGCCGAAGGTCGCCGGCGCCCCCTGCAGGTCCTCGATCGCGACCGGGGCCTGCCGGCGCCAGGTGAGCCCGGGCAGCCCCTGCCCGCGGACGAAGGTGAGCGGCAGCTTGGCGGTGTGCAGCGGGGCGACGTCCACGCCGGGCACCGCCCAGATGCCGCCGTAGGTCAGCCACTGCCCGGTGTCGTCGGGCTGCCACAGCGTCGCGCAGTCCCAGTCCAGCTCGGCGCACAGGCTGGGCAGCAGCCGCTCGAACGCGGCATCGGCGTCCGGCGCCTCGGTGAGCGCGGCGGTCACCCGCAGCGTCGCCGCCAGGTACCGGCTGACGTTCAGCTGGCGCTCCAGCAGGATCGTCGTGCTCGCGTCGCGCAGGACGGCGACGACGTGGGCGCCGAGCCCGGGCAGGTCGAGCCGGCCCAGGGTCACGTCGATGGCGACCTCGTGCCCGTCGGCGTGCAGGGCGGGCAACTGGGTCGTGTTGCCGACCAGCTCGCCCTCGCCGGTGGTGAGGAAGCGGGTGACGTGCGCGCCGTGCCCGTCCCGGAAGCGCTCGGGCATGACCGCGGTCAGCGGCCGGCCGACCACGTCGGCCGGGTCGTGCCCGAGCAGGGTGGTCACCGCGTCGTTGACGTAGACGATCCGGCCGTCGGCGTCGGCGGCCACCACGGTGTCCGGCAGGGACGCCAGCAGGGCGTCCCCGGGCACGCCGGGGGCAGGCTCGGGCACCGTTCCTCCCCCGTGGACCGCCCTCTGCTGTCGCCCCAGGATCGCACACGCCCGGTGCGATCCCGGGCACTCCGTGTCGACATGGCGATTCGTCGACGGCACCGGCCCGGGGGCGTGCCCGGCCGGCCGCTCAGAAGGCGTAGCGCACCCGCAGCCACGGCGCGTGGTGGGCGATGAGCTCCTGCAGCCGCTCGACGCCGGCGCGCTTCACGTCGTTGCGGTAGCGGACGTTCCACTGCCCGTTCTGGCTGCGCTTGGGCTGCTGCAGGTCCGGCCGCCAGAGCAGGTCCTCGGCCTTCGGGTGCCAGCCGAGGTTGACCTCGTGCAGGTCCCGGTTGTGGGTCAGCATGATCACCTCGGCGGCGGCCTGCGCCTTGGCGGCCGGGCCGAGCTCGTCGTCCAGCTGCCGCAGCAGCTGCGCCCAGTCGGCCTCCCACCCGTCGCGCAGGACGACGGGGGAGAGGTTGAGGTGCACCTCGTAGCCGGCGGCCACGAAGTCGTCGACGGCGGCGATCCGCTCGGCGACCCGGCTGGTGCGCACGTCGATCACGCGGGAGTCGGCGTCGGGCATGAGCGAGAACCGGACGCGGGTGCGGCCCCGCGGGTCGAGGTCGAGCAGCTGCCGGTTGACGTACTTGGTGGCGAAGGAGGCCTTCGCCGTGGGCAGCTCCCTGAAGGTGGCGACCAGGTCGGCGACGTTGTCGCTGACCAGCGCGTCGACCGAGCAGTCGCTGTTCTCGCCGATGTCGTAGACCCAGGAGACGGGGTCGCACTGGTCCGGCTCGGTCTTGGGCCCCTGCCGGGCGACGTGCCGGCGCAGGTAGCCGGTGATCTGCTCGATGTTGGTGAAGACGGTGATCGGGTTGGCGTAGCCCTTGCGGCGCGGCACGTAGCAGTAGGCGCAGGCCATCGCGCAGCCGTTGGCGGTGGACGGGGCGATCCAGTTCGACGACCGGCTGTTCGCCCGCGCCGACAGCGACTTCTTGACGCCGAGCACGAGCGTCTCGGTCTTGACCCGCACCCAGCGGTCGACGTTGCCGGCGTTGCCGTGCAGCTCGGGGATCTGCCAGTGCGAGGGCACCTCGACCACCTCGGCGCCCGGGAAGCGCTCGAGCACCTCGCGGCCGCGGGCGGAGTCGAGGGCGGCGGGCTCGGCGTAGATCTCGCGGACGTCGAGCAGGCGGGTGGGGGAGGACGAGGGGGCCGGGCGGACGGGGGACGACGGAGCGGCGGTCTCCACGTCGGGTACAGCGGCCCGCGGCCGGCGGCTGTTCCGCTCCCGACCTGCGCCGATCCCCACACCGGTGCGGGGAATGGGCGCTCAGCCCGCCGACGCGTCCGGCCGGCGCAGGGTGGTCGGGGAGATCCGGCCGGAGAGCAGGTCGGCCGCGACGTCGTCGACCGGTCGGCCCGCGGTGTAGGCCGCGGCGCGGAGCAGGTCCAGGGCGCCGCGGGTGTCGGTGCCGTGCGTGACGCTCAGCTGGCCCAGGGCCTCCCACACCAGCGCCCGGCGCCGTGCGGCCGGCGTGTGCAGCCACTCCGGGCCGTGCGCCGGCTGCCAGTCCGACCAGACCGCGGCCTCGCTCAGCGTGGAGGTGATCAGCCCGCCGACGGCCATGGCCTCGAAGACCGGCAGCCGCGGCACCGCGCCGTCGTCGGTGAAGTACAGGTCGATGGCGACGTTGCCGGCCAGCGACAGGGGCAGCGGCAGCGCGACGACGCCGCGGTAGGGCGTGCGCCCCAGCAGCAGCTCGGCGAACGGCAGCCACCGGCGGCGCAGGTCGTCGGCCATCGCGAAGACCGGCTCCCCGCCGCGGTGCGCCGCCAGGCACGGTCCGGTGCCGACGGTGAACTGCAGGCGCTCGGCCGTCGCGGCGTCCTCCGAGCTCGCGCCCAGCGGCAGCCGCCGGCCGGAGCCGTCCTCGACGCTCAGCCCGGCGCCGTCCACCGGCAGGGTGCGGGCGCAGGCCCGCATCAGCCGCGCGGGCAGCAGCTCGGGCCCGGCCAGGCCGGGCTCCGCGGCCTCGTCCAGGGCCGCGGTGAACCGCTCCGCGATGGTCGCCACCCTCCGGGGATGCCCGCGATGGGGGCGGGTCAACCGGCGGGCGGCCCGCTCGTGCGGCCGGCCCGGTGGGTGTAGGCGGCCTCCCGGACGGCGTCGTCGCTCTCCAGCCCCGCGCCCAGCGCCCCGCCGACCGTGGCCAGCGAGCAGGTCAGCCAGGCCAGCTCCAGGTAGTCCGACAGGTGCGCCCCGTGCCCCAGCCCCTCGCTGAACAGCGGCTCGACCACCAGCAGCAGCCCGCCGGCCAGCGCCAGCAGGAACAGGACGGCGTACAGCGACAGCACGCCCAGCACGACCGTGGCCGTGGTCGCCACGTTGAACAGCAGCACCTGCTTGCGCACCCGCCGGCCGCGGGGGCGCTCCCACAGCTGCGCGCCCACGATCAGGGTGGCCGCCACGGCGACGACCGAGCCGAGGGCGACGACGGTGAGCCGCACCCAGCCGAAGGAGTCGGCCAGCCGCCAGACGTCGCTGGTGATGAGCGCGAAGACGCCGGCCGCGACCGCCGCCGTCAGCGCGCGGGACAGCCGCACCGCCAGCCGCCACGGCTGGTTGGCCCGCACCATCCCGACCAGCAGCCGGAGGTTGCCGCTGAGCACCCGGGCGGTGGAGAGCAGCCCGTCGCCGTCGTCGGCGGCCAGCTGGCGCAGCCGGCGGGTCAGCGCGGCGCGGTCGTCGTCGTCCACCTCGCCGTCCCCGGTGCCCAGCAGCGACCGGATCAGGTCGACGGCGGTGTGCAGCGCCCGGCGGTGCCGACCCACCGCGCCCAGCGCGGGCAGCGAGATCAGCGCGACCCCGTGCACCGGGCTGGCCGTGCCGGCCACGGGTCGCCGGGACACCTCCAGCGGGACGTCGGTGAGCGCCACCGCCAGGTCCCAGTCCTCGGCCAGCAGGCGGGCGCGGGTCGCGGCGACGATCTCGTCGTCGTCCGCGGGCGGCTGCACCAGGCCGTCGGACACGGCGCGGACGTCCCAGCGCACCTCCGGGTGCTGGGCGGCCAGCTCCGCGGCGAGCTCGGGCGCGAGCCGGGTGGCCAGCTCGGTCGCCGGACCGGGCGCGGCCACCAGCCCCACGACGACGTCGGGCAGCGCGGACGGTCCGGACGCCCGTTCGGCGTCCTCCTCCAGGGCACTCACAGCAGGGCACTCACAACAGGGCACTCACAGGGTCAGCGCGTCCTCGGTGCCGGCCCGCCACTCGACCAGCACCATGCTGGCGTCGTCCTGCAGGTGGCCGTCCTGGTGCTGCATCACGCTGCCCATCAGCCGGCGCATGGTCTCCGGCGGCGGGTCGCCGGCCCGCTCGGCCCGGACGACGAGGTCGGCCAGCCGCTCCTCGCCGAAGAACTCGCCGGAGGCGGAGCGCGCCTCGACCACGCCGTCGGTGTACAGGACGACGCGGTCGCCGCGCCGCAGCTGCGTCGAGCACAGCTCGGGCGGGCCGGTCTGCAGCCCCAGCGGCCGGGCCGGCGGGCAGGACGGCGGGTGGATCAGCGCGCCGTCCCGGACGACGATCGGCTCCGGGTGCCCGCAGTTGACCCACTCCAGCCGCCCGGTCTGCTTGTCCAGGCGGGCCAGCGCGGCGGTGGCGAACTGGCTGGCCGGGAACTGCCCGGCGATGACCGCGTCCATCTCCGCGGCGACCTGGGGCAGCGGCAGGCCGCGGCGGCGGCCGTGCCGGTAGGCGCCGACGGCGGCGGCGGCCAGCAGCACGGCCGGCAGCCCGTGGCCGACGGCGTCGAGCACCATCAGGTCGACGACGGGGTCGTTGGCGGCGTAGTCGAAGGTGTCGCCGCCGATGTCGTAGGCGGGCTCCAGGGCGCCGGTGATGACCACCCGGTCGCTGGCGTAGGTGAGCGGGGGGAGTAGGTCCCACTGGATCTCCGCGGCCAGCCCGAGCGGCCGGCGGCGGCGCAGCCGGGCGAAGGCGTCGCTGTACGCGTCGCGGGTGACGGTCAGCTCGGCGACGAGCGAGGCGAAGGCCCGGGCCTCCGCGTCGAAGGCCTCACCCGGGTCGCCGTCGGCCAGCAGCTCGAGGACGCCCATCCGCTCCGCGCCGTCCAGCAGCGGGAGCCAGAACCGGGCCTCCGCGCCGGGGGAGCGGATCACCTCGACCCGGCGGAAGGCCCGCCCGGCGGTCGACCCGTCGATGGTGAGCTCCTGCCGCTCGGGGACGTCCGCGCCCTGCAGCGGGACCAGCACGTGCTGGGCGTAGTCGGCCAGGTAGACCACCGCCTCGCGGGCGCCCAGCGCCGCGGCGTGCTCGGCGACGACCGTGCCCAGCCGGCCGGCGGGCAGCTGGTGCGACGCCCGCAGCAGCGACCGGACGGGGTCGCTCTCGGCGGGGGACGGCGACGTGCTCACGACGGACCAGCGTCCCCGCTGCCCGCCGGTCCCGCACGTCGGGCCAGGTCAGCCGCGCGGGCGCCCACGTCAGCCGCGGGCGTCGAGGACCGCGGCGTAGACGGCGACGGTCTGCTGCGCCACCGCCGGCCAGCCGAACTCCGAGAGGACCCGCTCCCGCCCGGCGGCGCCCATCGCCGCGGCCCGCGCCGGATCGGCGAGCAGCTCCGCCATGCGCGCGGCCAGGCCGGCCTCGAACGCGGCCGGGTCGGCCGGGTCGTACGGGACGAGCAGCCCGGTGCGGCCGTCGTCGACCACCTCGGGGATGCCGCCGACCGCGCTGGCCACGACCGCGGTGCCGCAGGCGGCCGCCTCCAGGTTGACGATGCCCAGCGGCTCGTACACCGACGGGCAGACGAAGACCGTCGCGCCGGTGATCAGCGGGACGAGCTGCTCGCGGGGCAGCATCGCCTCGATCCACACCACGCCGCTGCGGCGGGCCTGCAGCGCGGCGACCGCCTCGGCGACCTCCTGCCGCTCGGCGGGGGTGTCCGCGGCGCCGGCGCACAGCACCAGCCCGGCCTCGGCCGGCAGCCGGTCGGCGGCGGCCAGCAGGTGGGCCAGCCCCTTCTGCCGGGTGATGCGGCCGACGAACAGCGCGTACGGCCGGTCGGGGTCGACGCCCAGCGCGCGGACGACGTCGGGCGCCGGCACCGGGCGGTAGGCCTCGGCGTCCACGCCGTTGTGGACCACGTGCACCCGGGCCGGGTCCAGCTCGGGGTAGACGGCCAGGACGTCGTCGCGCATGCCGGCGCTGACGGCGACCACGGCGTCGGCGGTCAGGTAGGCGCTGCGCTCGACCCAGGAGGACAGCCGGTAGCCGCCGCCGAGCTGCTCGGCCTTCCACGGCCGCCGCGGCTCCAGGGAGTGCGCGGTGACCACGTGCGGCGTCCCGTGCACCAGCGCCGCGAGCATCCCGGCGCCGTTGGCGTACCAGGTGTGGCTGTGCACCAGGTCGACGCCCTCGAGCGCGGCGGCGATCTCGACGTCGGTGCCCAGCGCCTGCAGCGCGCCGTTGGCCGCGACGAGCCCGGCGGGCACGGCGTGGGCGACCGCGTCCGCCCGGGCCGCGCCGAAGCAGTGGACGTCGACGTCCGGCCCGGCCGGCAGCGAGCGGAGGGCGGCCACGAGGTGCTCGACGTGCACCCCGGCGCCGCCGTAGACGTCCGGGGGCCACTCTCGGGTCACGATGCCGATGCGCACCGGGTCACCCTAGGGGGCGGTCCCTCGGGACATGGGGGGTTCACCGGCCCGTCCAGCGGCTACGTTCGCACCATGCGTGGCGGTCCTCGAGTCCTCGGCATCGTCCTGGCCGGTGGTGAGGGCAAGCGCCTGGCCCCGCTGACCCAGGACCGGGCGAAGCCGGCGGTGCCCTTCGGCGGCAACTACCGGCTCATCGACTTCGTGCTGTCCAACCTGGTCAACGGCGAGATCCGGCAGATCGCCGTCCTCACCCAGTACAAGAGCCACAGCCTGGACCGGCACATCACCACGACGTGGCGGATGTCGCAGCTGCTCGGCAACTACGTGACGCCGGTGCCGGCCCAGCAGCGGCTGGGACCGCGCTGGTACATGGGCAGCGCCGACGCGATCTTCCAGAGCCTCAACCTCATCTACGACGCCCGGCCCGACGTCGTCGTCGTCTTCGGCGCCGACCACGTCTACCGCATGGACCCCGAGCAGATGATCGACCAGCACCTGCAGACCGGCGCCGGGGTGACCATCGCCGGGCTGCGGGTGCCGCGCAGCGAGGCCACCGAGTTCGGGGTCATCGACGCCGACGCCGACGGCCGGGTGCGCGGCTTCCTGGAGAAGCCCACCGACCCGCCGGGCCTGCCGGACTCGCCCGAGGAGAGCTTCGCCTCGATGGGGAACTACGTGTTCACCACCGACGCGCTGCTCGAGGCGCTGCGGACCGACGCGGAGGACCCACACTCGGTGCACGACATGGGCGGCTCGATCATGCCGATGCTCGCCGACGCCGGAGAGGCGTGGGTCTACGACTTCTCGACCAACGTCGTCCCGGGCGCGACCGAGCGCGACCACGGCTACTGGCGCGACGTCGGGACGATCGACAGCTACTTCGACGCGCACATGGACCTGGTCTCGGTGACGCCGGTGTTCAACCTCTACAACGACCGCTGGCCGATCCTCACCCTGCCGCCGCAGCTGCCGCCGGCGAAGTTCGTCCTCGGCGGCCGCGCGGAGGAGTCGATGGTCAGCGCCGGCGCGATCATCGGCGGCGGCTCCGTGCACCACTCGGTCGTCTCGCCCGGGGTGCGGATCGACCGCGGCGCCCGGGTCGAGGACAGCGTGCTCATGGACGGCGTCCAGATCGGCGAGGGTGCCTACGTGCGCCGGGCGATCCTGGACAAGAACGTCGTCGTGCCGCCGTGGGCGCGGATCGGTGTGGACCTCGACGCCGACCGGGAGCGCTACCACGTCAGCGCGGGCGGGGTGACCGTGCTCGGCAAGGGCGCCCGCGCGCTGGCCTGAGCGCCGGCCCGATGGAGCCGCTGGTCGTCACGCTGCTGCTCGGGGACGAGGCGCAGCGGCGGTTCGACCGGCTGCGGGCGGCGCACTTCCCGCCCGAGCGCAACCACCTGGCCGCGCACGTGACGCTGTTCCACGCGCTGCCCGGCGAGCACCTGACGCGGGTGGACGCCGACCTGGCCGCGGCCGCCGCCCGCCCGCCGTTCGAGGTCGAGGTGACCGGCGTGCGCTCCCTGGGGCGGGGGGTCGCCTACACGCTGGCGTCGGCCGAGCTGGCGGCGCTGCGGGCCGGGCTGGCCGCGGCGTGGGAGCCGTGGCTGACGCCGCAGGACCGGCAGCGGCACGCCCCGCACGTCACCGTGCAGAACAAGGTTGACCCGGCAGCCGCCCGGGCGCTGCACGCCGAGCTGTCCGCCGGGTTCGTCCCGGAGTCCGTGCCCGCCCGCGGGCTCGGCCTGTGGCGCTACCTCGGCGGCCCGTGGGAACCGGTGGCCGAGCACGCCTTCGGCTAGCGGGCGGTGCTGGCCACCAGCAGGCCGGCGCCGATCGGCAGCACCGCGGCGGTGAGCCGCTCGTCCTCGCGCACTCGGCGGGCGACGTCGCGCCAGGCCACGGTCTGCGGGTCGCGGGCGGAGCGGTCGGCGACCCGCCCGCCCTCGAGCAGGCCGTGGCAGACGAGCAGGCCGCCGGGGCGGAGCAGCTCCAGCAGGCCGGCGAGCTCGCCGGCGAAGTCGGTGGGCGCGGTCGCGCAGACGACGAGGTCGTAGGCGCCGGGGGACAGCCGCGGGAGCACCTCGCCCGGGGTGCCGAAGATCATCCGGGTGCGGCCCTGCGGGTGCCCGGCCTCGGTGAAGGCCCGCCGGGCGGCCCGCTGCTGCTCGGCGTCGGCGTCCAGGCAGGTGAGGACGCCGTCGCGGCGCATGCCCTGCAGCAGCCACAGCCCGCTCACCCCGCCGCCGCTGCCGACGCAGACGACCGCCCGGGCGTTCGCCCCCGACGCCAGCACCGCCAGGGCGGCGCCCACGGCGGGGGAGATCGGCGGCGGGCCCTCCAGCCCGGCGGCCCGGGTGCGGGCGGCGGCCAGGGCCGGTGTCTCGGCGGCGAAGCGGTCGGCGTAGGACCTGCCGGCCTCGCCGGTGCCCGGGTCGCTCCCGTCCCCGCCCGCCGGCGGCCGTCCCCGGTCGGTCGTCACCGGGCGAGGGTAGTGGCGCGACCCGCCGCTGAGCAGGCGCGGCGCGACCTGTGAAGTGCCTGTGAACGGGAACACGCGTTCGGTCGCCGTCCGTTGGACGTGCCGTGCGACGTAGCCGAGCCGCCAGTACCCCCGTCGTGGGAGGACCCGCGGGTGCCGGACCCGTGCCGGAGCCCGCGATCTGCGATCCTGGACCCGTGGAGGAGCCCGGCGCCGCGACGCCCGACCCGCAGGCGGACGCGCCCTCCGCCGGCGCGGCCTGGGTGGCGCCGACCTGGGAGCAGGTCGTCCGCGAGCACTCGGCGCGCGTGTACCGGCTGGCCTACCGGCTGTCGGGCAACGCCCAGGACGCCGAGGACCTCACCCAGGAGACGTTCGTCCGGGTGTTCCGGTCGCTGGCCGACTTCTCGCCGGGCACCTTCGAGGGCTGGCTGCACCGCATCACGACCAACCTGTTCCTCGACATGGTGCGGCGGCGGCAGCGGATCCGCTTCGACGCCCTGCCCGAGGACACCGAGCGGCTGCCCGGCACGGCGCCCAGCCCCGAGCAGGTCTACGCCGACACCCACCTCGACCCGCAGGTGCAGGCCGCGCTCGACGCGCTGGCGCCGGAGTTCCGCGTCGCCGTCGTCCTCTGCGACATCGAGGGCCTGACCTACGAGGAGATCGCCGCGACGCTGGGCATCAAGCTCGGCACGGTGCGCAGCCGCATCCACCGCGGCCGCGTGCAGCTGCGGCAGGCCCTCGCGCACCTGGCGCCCCGGCGTCCCGAGGCCGTGTCCGCGGGGGAGGGAGAGGGATGAGCCTCCCCGAGATCCACCTCGCCCAGGAGGCCATCGCCGCGCTCGTCGACGGCGAGCTGGCCAGCGGCCCCGCCGCCCGCGCCGCCCGCCACCTGGCCGGCTGCGCCGGCTGCCGCATGGCGGTCCAGGCCCAGCGCGAGGCCAAGGAGGCGCTGCACGGGGCGACCGACGTCGCCGTCCCCGGCGACCTGCTCAGCCGCCTGCGCGCCATCCCCTTCACCACCGACGTGCCCGGCACCGGCGGTCCGGGCGCGCTGAGCGCCGGCCCCGGCCAGCTCACGCTGCGCGACGGCAGCGGCGCGTGGTCGGTCGCGCTCGACCCGCACCCGGCGCCGGCCGTGCGCCCCGGGCACGCCCGCTGGCTGCGCCGCGGCGTGGCCGGCACGCTCGCCGGCCTCGGCATCGGCGTCACCGCGCTCGCGCTGAGCCTGCCCGCGCCGGGCGAGACGTCGGAGCGCCCGGCGTCCTCGGTCGCCGACTCCCGGGTCGGCGGCGAGGACAGCGAGGTCGTGCCGCCGGTGGTGCGCACGATGACGGGCGACTCGCAGACGGCCGTCGTCCACGCGGGCGCCCGCGCCGGGACGCCCTGACCCGACGTGCGACCGCGATCCGGCCACCCGGCCACCGACCGAGCCTGACCACCCTGCGCCCGGGGGAGGACCCGCTGCCCGAGACCCCGCCGTCCCCTCCGGGGGACGACCGTCCCGCCGTCGACGGGTCCCCCGACGAGCTGTTCGCGCGCCCGGCCGGGCGCGCGGGCGGCTTCGACCCGCCGGCGGAGCGGCCGCGCGTCTCCGGGCCCGCCCCGGCCGAGCCCAGCCCGGCGCTGCGGCAGGCCTTCGGGCGGCCGTCCTCGGTCAGCGGCACCTTCGCCGACGGCCGGCCCACCCCGCCGCCGCGGCCGGTC
Organism: Blastococcus sp. SYSU D00868; assembly: GCF_054050575.1. Lineage (NCBI taxonomy): Bacteria > Bacillati > Actinomycetota > Actinomycetes > Geodermatophilales > Geodermatophilaceae > Blastococcus > Blastococcus sp. SYSU D00868. The sequence continues at coordinate 120,336 of NZ_JBJGZO010000005.1, read as the reverse complement.
GCGCCCCCGCCGCCGGAGGCGGTGCTGCGGGCGTTCGCGCCGCCCGGCACCGACCGCCGGGGACTGCAGGAGCCGCCCGGCGGCCGCCCCGGCCGCCGGCGCACCTCGGCGGGGCCGTGGTGGAAGCCCGACGCCCGCAGCGACCCGTGGCGCGACCCGCACTCGCCGGCCGCCCTGACCGGCCCCGCCGTCTTCGACGACGAGGCCGAGCAGGAGGGCCCGGTCGTCGTCGACGCCAAGGGCCGCAAGAAGCTGCGCTTCCGCGACCTGTCGGTCCGGCTGTCGGTGCTGGGCCTGCTCGCGGTCCTGCTGATCGGCGCCGTCGGCGGCGGCCTGGGCTACTGGCTGACGCGGACGGCGGCCGAGTCGCCGCTGCTGACCCCCGACACCCAGCTGTCCGAGGTGAACGAGGGCGTCGTCCGGGAGCCGGGCTCGATCGCCGAGATCGCCGACGCGGTCACCCCCGCCGTGGTCTCCATCGAGGTCCGCCTCGGGGACGCCGGGGCGACCGGCTCGGGCGTCGTCGTCGACGGCGAGAACGGCTACATCGTCACCAACAACCACGTGATCTCGGGCGCCGACGGCAACGACGACGCGGAGATCCGGGCCGTGTTCTCCGACGGCAGCGGCTCCGAGGCCCGCATCGTCGGGCGCGACCCGGCCAGCGACATCGCCGTCATCAAGGTGGAGAAGCCCGGCCTGCTGGAGGCCTCCCTGGGCAGCGTCGACGACCTCGTCGTCGGCGACCCGGTGGTGGCGATCGGCTCGCCGCTCGGCCTGGCCGGCACCGTGACCAGCGGCATCGTCAGTGCGCTGGACCGGCCGGTCCGGCTGTCCGGCGAGGGCAGCGACACCAACGCGGTGATCAGCGCGGTGCAGACCGACGCCCCGATCAACCCGGGCAACTCCGGCGGCGCGCTCGTCGACGCGACCGGCGCCGTCATCGGCATCAACACCGCGATCGCCTCGCTGGGCGGCGGCAGCGTGGGGCTGGGCTTCGCCATCCCGATCGACCGGGCGCGCGACATCGCCGAGCAGCTGATCTCCGACGGCGAGGCGGTGCACGCCACCCTCGGCGTCAACGCCCGGTCGGTCACCGACGGCACCCGGGACGGCGCGCTGGTGGTCAACGTCGAGCCGAACGGGCCCGGCGCCACCGCCGGCCTGCGCGAGCAGGACGTGATCATCGCCGTCGACGACATGCGCGTCGGCAGCTCCGAGGAGTTGGCGGTCGCCATCGACGCCCACGCGCCCGGGGACACGGTGACCATCGAGTACGTGCGCGGCGGCGCCGAGTCGACGACCGTGCAGGCCACCCTGGCCGAGGCGTAGGGCGCACCCCACTTCAGGGCACTCCCGGAGGACGGGACCGGCGACCTACCCTGAGAGCCGGTCCGCGAGGCGCGCGGCGGCAGGACGGGAGCAGCGGTGTTCGACTCGATCGGCTGGGGCGAGATCGTGGTGCTCGCGCTGGCCGCGCTGTTCATCTTCGGCCCGGAGCGGCTGCCGCACCTCGCCAAGGACGCCGCCGCAGGTCTGAAGAAGGTGCGCGGCGCGATCACCGGCATGCGCGCCCAGGTCGACGAGTCCCTCGGCGACGACCTGGCCGGGCTGCGCGACCTCGACCTGCGCAAGTACCACCCGAAGACCTTCATCCGCGAGCAGCTTCTCGCCGATGACGACGACGAGCCGCCGGTGCGCCGCGGCGTCGCTCAGGGGAACGGCTCGGGCGGTCTGGGCACGGACGCGGACGGCCGGCGGATGACGCCGGGCCGCCGCGCGCTGGCCGCCCGTCAGGCCGCCGCGGCCCGCCCCCGCGACGCCGGCTCCCCCCCGCCGTTCGACGTCGACGCGACCTGACGGCCCGGAGCCGCTCGTGCGGCGTTGCACGTGCTCTCGCGGCGCTGCAGCAGCGCAGGACCGCGAGGACCACCGCAAGAGCCCACAAACGCCGAGAGGCCCGGCCCCCATCCGGGGACCGGGCCTCTCGGCGTCAGGAGGTCAGTGCTTGACCGGGGTCAGGCCCAGGGACATGCCCGACAGCCCGCGCTGGCGGACGGCGAGCGCGTCAGCGACCTTGCTCAGCGCCTGCGCCGCCGCCGACTCCGGCTCGGCCAGGACGATCGGCGCGCCGTTGTCGCCGGCCTCGCGCAGCCGGGTGTCGAGCGGGATCTGGCCCAGCAGCGGGACGCGGGCGCCGAGGGTGCGGGTCAGCGCGTCGGACACCGCCTTGCCGCCGCCGGAGCCGAAGACCTCCATCCGGGAGCCGTCGGGCAGCTCCAGCCACGACATGTTCTCCACGACGCCGACCACCTGCTGGTGGGTCTGCGTGGCGATCGCGCCGGCGCGCTCGGCGACCTCGGCGGCGGCCAACTGCGGCGTCGTCACCACGAGGATCTCGGCGTTGGGCACGAGCTGCGCCACGGAGATCGCGACGTCGCCGGTGCCGGGCGGGAGGTCCATGAGCAGGACGTCGAGGTCGCCCCACCACACGTCGGCGAGGAACTGCTGCAGCGCCCGGTGCAGCATCGGCCCACGCCACACGACCGGGGTGTTGCCCGGGGTGAACATGCCGATCGAGATGACCTTCACGCCGTAGGACTGCGGCGGCATGATCATGTTGTCGACCTGGGTGGGCTTGTCGTCCACGCCCAGCATCCGCGGCACCGAGTGGCCGTAGATGTCGGCGTCCACGACACCCACCGACAGGCCGCGCTTGGCCAGCGCGGCGGCCAGGTTGACCGTGACGCTGGACTTGCCGACGCCGCCCTTGCCGGAGGCGACCGCGTACACGCGGGTGAGCGAGCCGGGCTGGGCGAACGGGATGACCGGGTCGGCGGCGTCGCCGCGGACCGTGCGGCGCAGCTCGGCGCGCTGCTCGTCGCTCATCACGTCCAGCTCGACCTGCACCGAGGTCACGCCGGCGACGGCGGAGACGGCCTGGGTCACGCGGTTGGTGATGGTCTCCCGCATCGGGCAGCCGGCGACGGTGAGGTAGACCTCCACGCGGACGGCGCCGTCGGCACCGATCTGCACGTCCTTGACCATGCCCAGCTCGGTGAGCGGGCGGTTGATCTCCGGGTCCTGGACGGTGGCCAGAGCGGCGTTGACGGCGTCGAGCGCCGGCTGGCCGGTCAGGGTGTCGGACATCCTGGTGTGTGTCTCCTTCGACGGGGCACCCGTTGCCGGCCTCCGGGCCTGGGCGCGACGTGCGCACACGGGTCTGCAGCCACTGTACGGCGGCGCCGGGCGGGGGCCGTCCGCCGACGGGGTGATCTGCTGCGCAGCCGGCTGCCATGCTCGAGGCCATGAGCAGCGCCGAGGAGACCCCGCGGGACGACGCCGAGCGGATCGAGGTGACCCGCTTCGTGCCCGCGAGCCCGGCCGAGGTGTTCGCCGTCCTGCGCGATCCGCAGGGGCACGTCGACATCGACGCCTCCGGGATGCTGATGGACGCCGAGGGCGAGCCGGTGTCGGCGGTCGGGGACCGGTTCCTCGTGCACATGGACCGCGAGGCGCTGGGCGACCTGCCGATGGGGCAGTACGACGTCGAGGTCGTGATCACCGTCTACGAGGCCGAGCGGGAGATCGCCTGGACCATCGAGGGCACGGTGCGGCCGCCGCTCCGCCACGTGTACGGCTACCGGCTCGAGCCGGTCGACGGCGGCACCCGGGTCACCTCGTACTACGACTGGTCGAACCTGCGACCGGACTACCGGGCGTTCCTCAGCTTCCCGATCGTCCCGGAGTCGGCGCTCAAGGGGACGCTGGGCATCCTCGACCGCACGGTCCGCCGCCGGCGGGCCCGCGCCGGGGACGTCGGAGGGGCCGCCTAGCCTCGGCAGGCGTGTCCGACGCCGCCCGCACCGCCGTCCTCCGCGACGCCATCGGGCTGGGGTTGGCGGTCGGCCTCTACGGCGTCGCCTTCGGCGCGGCGGCCGCCGCGGCGGGGCTGGACGTCTGGCAGGCCGCGGCGCTGTCGCTGCTGATGTTCACCGGGGCCTCCCAGTTCGCGCTGGTGGGCGTCCTCGGCGCCGGGGGCAGCGCGCTGGCCGCGGCGGGCAGCGCCCTGCTGCTGGGCACCCGCAACACCGTCTACGGCGTCCGGCTGGTGCCGCTGCTGCGCCCCCGCGGGGTGCTCCGCCGGCTGGGCACCGCGCAGTGGGTGATCGACGAGACGACGGCGATGGCGGTGGCCGCGCCGGACCGGCGGCTGGCCCGCGTCGGGTTCCTCGCCACCGGGGCCAGCGTCTACCTGCTGTGGAACGCCACCACCGTGGCCGGGGCGCTCGGCTCGGCCGCCCTGGGCGACACGGCGCAGGCGGCGCTGGACGCCGTCGTCCCGGCCGCGTTCCTCGCGCTGCTGTGGCCGCGGCTGCGGCAGCCCTTCGCCGAGCCGGCGGTGCAGCGCCGGGTCGCGCTCGGGGGCGCCGTGGTCGCCCTGGTGCTGACCCCCTTCGTCCCACCGGGCGTACAGGTGGTCGCGGCGGTCGTCGCGGTGGCGCTGGCCGGCCGGCCGCGCCCGCGGGAGGTGGCGCCGTGAGCGACGGCACGCTGTGGACCCTCGTGCTCGGTGCCTCGCTGGGCTGCTACCTGCTCAAGCTCGCCGGCCTCTCGGTGCCCGCCGGGTGGGTGGAGCAGCCGTGGGTGGCCCGGGTCGTCGACTTCGTGCCGGCCGCGCTGCTGGCCGCGCTCGTCGCCGTCCAGGCGCTGACGTCGGAGCAGGAGCTGGTCGTCGACGGCCGGCTGGCCGGGCTGGCCGTCGCCGCGCTGGCCCTGGCGCTGCGGGCGCCGTTCATCGTGGTGCTCGTGCTGGCCGGCGCGGCCGGGGCGCTCGTCCACGTGCTGGCCTGAGCTCAGCCGGGCAGCCCCGCCTCGGCGCGGGCGGCCGCCGAGAGCTGCGCCGGGGTGATCTCCAGCCGGCGCAGCGCGCGGACCACCGTGCCCTGCTCCAGCTCGGCGACCGCCGCGGCGACGGCCGCGCCGCGCAGGCCGGCGGCGGAGGCGGTGCGGGAGAGGGCCACCGCCCGCCGGAAGACCTGCTGCGCCTGCGGGCTGGTGCGCAGCGGCCCGGCCGGCGGGGCGGCGAGGGCCGTGACCGGGGCCGGGGCGGCGTCCAGCCCGAGGCCGGTCAGCGCGTCGTCGTGCACCTGGGCCACCGCCGCCCGCAGCCCGGCGGCGTCGGTGCCCAGCCGGGCGAGGGCGCGCGCGGCGGTGCCGTCGGGCAGCGCGAGCGCGGACAGCAGCAGGTGCTCGGGGCCGGGCACCGGCTCCCCGGCGCGGCGCGCCTCGGCCTCCGCGCCCGTGAGCAGGCGCTTGATCGTGCGGATGTCCCGGAACGCCCGGACCAGACCCATCGACGTCTCCTCGTCACCGTCCGCGCCGGGCGCGGACCTCGGCAGCCAGCTTCTTGTGCGCGGCCTGCGCGCTGATCCCGAGCGCCTCGCCGACCTGGGCCCAGGTCCAGCCCCGGGCGACGGCCTCGGTCACCGCGTCCACCTCCAGCCGGGCCGCCAGCCGGCGGAGCGCCACGACGGCGGCGAGCGCCGCCTCCGGGTCGTCCGGGGCGGGCAGGGGCGGGAGGTCGACCACGCTCATCAACCTACGTTGATGAGCGCGTTCCATCAACCCTGGTTGATGACCGGCCGGGGCGCCTAGAAGAGCCGGGTGTCGCGCTGCTCGAGGTCGAGCAGGAACCGCTTGCGGGGCAGCCCGCCGCCGAAGCCGACCAGGCTGCCGTCGGCGCCGACCACCCGGTGGCACGGGACGACGACGGCCAGCGGGTTGCGCCCGCACGCCAGCCCGACCGCCTGCGCCCCGCCCGGCTCGCCGACCGCCCGCGCCACCTGGCCGTAGGAGCGGGTCTCGCCGTAGGGGATGCGGGTGAGCTGCTCCCAGACGGCCAGCTCGAAGGCGCTGCCGGCCGGCCGCAGCGGCAGGTCGAAGGCCGCCCGTTCGCCGCGGAAGTACTCGCCGAGCTCGCGCGCCACCGGGGCGAGGGCGGCGTCGTCGCGGGGCCCGAGGTCGGGCGCCGGGCCGGGCGGCTCGAGGTACAGCCGCACCAGGACGCCGTCCTCGGCGACGACGGTGAGCGGCCCGACCGGCGAGGGCACCACGGCGTGCGCGCGCATGGCCGGAGTCTGCCGCCTGGGTGCGACAGGACCGGGCGCCAGGGGCCGGCGCCAGGGGCCGGCGCCAGAGGCCGGCGCCAGGGGCCGGCGCTAGGGGCGGGCGGCGTCCCGGTCCTTGTCCCGGTCCTTCTTCTTGCGCGGCTTCTCGTCCCGCCGGTCGCCCTCGTCCTCCAGGATCCGGCCGAGCTCGCCGCGGATGAAGTCGCGGGTGGCCAGCTCGCCGATCGCCACCCGCAGCGCCGCCAGCTCCCGGGCCAGGTACTCGGTGTCGGCGCGGGTGGTCGCGGCGCGGGCGCGGTCCTCCTCGGCCTGCACCCGGTCGCGGTCGGCCTGCCGGTTCTGCGCCAGCAGGATCAGCGGCGCGGCGTAGGCGGCCTGGGTGGAGAAGGCCAGGTTGAGCAGGATGAACGGGTAGGGGTCCCAGCGCAGCCGGACGGCGGCGACGTTCAGCGTGATCCAGGCGATGACGATGATCGTCTGGACGGCGAGGAACCGGCCGGTGCCCAGGAACCGGGCGATGCCCTCGGCGAACCGGCCCACCGCGTCGGGGTCCAGCCGCAGGAAGCTGCCGAGACCGCGCGCCCGCCCCCGCGGGACGTCGAGCCGCCGGCCCGGGTCAGCCACGTCGGGCCCGCTCGCGCCAGTCCTCGGGGAGCAGGTGGTCCAGGACGTCGTCCACGCTGACCGCGCCGACCAGCCGGCCCTGGTCGTCGACGACCGGCGCGGCGACCAGGTTGTAGGTGGCGAAGTAGCGGGTGACCTCGGCCAGCGGCGCGCCCGGCGTCAGCGGGTCCAGGTCGTCGAGCACCCCGCTGACCAGGCTGGACGGCGGCTCGCGCAGCAGCCGCTGGATGTGCGCCAGCCCCAGGTAGCGGCCGGTCGGGGTGGCCGACGGCGGGCGGCACACGTAGACCTGACTGGCCAGGGCGGGGGTCAGCTCCGGCGCCCGGACGCGGGCCAGCGCCTCGGCGATCGTCGCGTCGGGGGTGAGGATGACCGGCTCGCTGGTCATGATGCCGCCGGCGGTGTCCTCGGAGTACTGCAGGAGCTGGCGGACCGGCTCGGCCTCGTCGGGCTCCATGAGCTCCAGCAGCCGGTTGCGGTCGACGTTGGACAGCTCGGCCAGCAGGTCCGCCGCGTCGTCGGGGTCCATCTCCTCGAGCACGTCGGCGGCGCGCGCCTCGGCGAGCGTGCCCAGGATGGTGATCTGCTCGGCCTCGGGCAGCTCGCCCAGGACGTCGGCGAGCCGCTCGTCGTCGAGGGCCTCGGCGACCTCGTGCCGGCGCTTGATCGGCAGGTCCTGCAGGGCGTGCGCGAGGTCGGCGGCGTTGAGCTCGCGGTAGGTGGCGATCAGCGTCTCGGCGCCCTGCCCGTGCTCGGAGAGCCCCAGCCCGGTGACCTCGTCCCAGGCCAGCTGGTGCAGCTGCCCACGGCGGCCCAGCCGGCCGGGCTCCTGGACGGCGAGCCGGGTGATCAGCCACTCGCCGGTGCGCTGCTGCTCCATCCCGGCGTCGACGACGGTGGCCCGCCGGCCGGACTCGGTGATCGTGACGGTGCGGTCGAGCAGCTCGCCGAGCACCAGCGTCTCGCCGCGGCGCTGCTCGAAGCGCTTGAGGTTGATCGTGCCCGAGGCGAGCACCACCGCGCCGGGGTCGACCGAGGTCACCCGGCCCATCGGCACGAAGATCCGGCGGCGGGCGACCACCTCGAGCACCAGCCCGAGCACCCGCGGGGAGGCGGTGCCGACCCGCAGGGCGATGACGACGTCGCGGACCTTGCCCACCCGGTCGCCGTTCGGGTCGAAGACCGCCAGACCGGCGAGCCGCGAGACGTATGCCCGCGTCACCGTCGTCATGGCCGCTGAGGCTACCGTCGGGGGCCGTGACCGCCCCGGCAGAGCTGGCCTACGAGATCGTCGACGTGTTCGCCCCCCGGGCGTTCGCCGGGAACGCGCTGGCGGTCGTGTTCGACGCCGACGGGCTGAGCACCGCGCAGTGCCAGGCGCTGGCGAACGAGTTCTCCCTGTCGGAGACGTCGTTCCTGTCCGCGCCGCGCCGGGGCGGCGACTACGAGGTGCGGATCTTCACCCCGCACGTCGAGCTGCCCTTCGCCGGGCACCCCAGCGTCGGCGCCGCGCACACGCTGGTGCGCACCGGCCGGCTGCCGGCCGGCACGGTCCGCCAGGAGTGCGGGGCCGGCGTGCTGGACGTCGTCGTGGACGCCGACGGCGCCCGCCTCACCGGCGGCCGGCCCACGCTCGAGGACGGCCCGCCACCCGGCGCGCTGGCGCAGGCGATGGGTCTGTCGGCCGCCGACGTCGCGGGCCCGCGCGCCGACGTGGCCGGTTGCGGCCTGCCCTTCACCTACCTCGCGGTCCACCCGGAGGTCGTCGACACGGCCGCCCCCGACGCCGCCGCGCTGGCCGCGCTCGGCGTCGCCCACGGCGTCTCGGTGCTCGCCTGGGACGGGGCCACCTCCACCGCCCGCGCCCGCGTCTTCGCCGAGGGGCTGGGCTGGGCCGAGGACCCGGCGACGGGGTCGGCCGCGCTGGGCACCGGCGTCTGGCTGGTGGCCAACGGCCTGCTCGCCGGCGAGGGCACCAGCGACTACGTCGTCCACCAGGGCGAGGCGATGGGCCGCCCCTCGCTGCTCACCTGCACGGTGACCGCGGCGGGAGGCCGCGTGACGGCGGCGACGGTGGCCGGCTCCGTCGTCCCGGTGGCCTCCGGGCGGATCCGCGTCCCCTCGTGACGAAGGACCCCGTTCCTCTCACGCCTCGCTCCGCTCGCCGCGAGCCTCCGAACGGGGCCGCCGCGTGGGCGGTGCACCGGCCGGGGCCGCGCGACGTCGGGCTGCTGTCGCTGGCCGTCGTCGGGATCAGCCTCTCCGCCCCGCTCACCACGCTGCTCGGCGCCCCGATGCTGGCGCTGGCGTTCTGGCGCAACGCCGCCGGCGCCGCCGTCCTGCTGCCCGTGCTGCTGCTGCGCGAGCGGGCGACGCTGCGCGGTCTGCGGCCGCGCGACCTCGGCAGCTCCGTCGTCGCCGGGCTGTTCCTGGCCGCGCACTTCGCCTCGTGGCTGCCCAGCCTGTCGATGACGACGGTCGCCGCCTCGACGGCGCTGGTCACCACCACCCCCATCTGGACGGCGCTGGCGGCGCGGATCGCCGGGGTGCGGTTGCCCGGCGCGGTGTGGGGCGGGCTGGTGCTGGCGGTGGTCGGCGTCGCGCTGATCGCGGGCGTCGACGTCACCGTCAGCGGGGAGGCGCTGCTCGGCGACGCGCTGGCGCTGCTCGGCGCGATCTGCGCCGGCGGCTACGTGCTGGCCGGGGCCCGGGCCCGCCAGCGGCTGTCGACCTCGGCCTACGCCGTCGTCTGCTACGGCGTGTGCGCGGCCGCGATCGCCGTCGCCGCCGCGGTCACCTCGACCCCGCTGGGCGGGTTCCCGGCCGAGGACTGGTGGCTGATCGCGGGCATCACCTTCTGCGCGCAGCTGCTCGGGCACACGCTGCTCAACCTGGTGCTGGCCTCGGTCGGGCCGACCATGGTCAGCCTGGTCGTGCTGCTGGAGGTGCCCGGCGCGCTGCTGTTCGCGCTGGTCCTGCTCGGGCAGCTGCCGCCGCTGCTGGCGCTGCCCGGCGTCGCCCTCGTCGTGGCCGGGGTGGCGCTGGTGGTCCGGGGCAGCCGGCCGGCGACGCTCGTGGAACCCGCCACGTAGTCCCGCCCCGGCAGGGCGCGGTGATCACGCCGTCATTACCCTCCGGTAACCGAACAGGCGGTGTGGACGCCGCCGGACCCCAGCAGCAGGAGGCACCGTGGCCGAGCTCCGTTCCCGCCGTTCCAACCTGGCCGTCCCGGGCAGCAACCCGCGGTTCCTGGAGAAGGCCAAGGGGCTGGACGCCGACCAGGTGTTCCTGGACCTGGAGGACGCCTGCGCGCCGCTGGCCAAGCCCGGCGCCCGCAAGAACATCGTCGCGGCGCTGAACGAGGGCGGCTGGGGCGACAAGATCCGCACCGTCCGGGTCAACGACTGGACGACGGAGTGGACCTACCGCGACGTCATCGAGGTGGTCGAGGGCGCCGGGGCCGAGCTGGACTGCATCATGCTGCCCAAGGTGGCCGACGCCGCCCAGGTGCGGGCGCTGGACTTCCTGCTCACCCAGATCGAGAAGGCCAACGGCCTGGAGGTCGGCCGGATCGGCATCGAGGCGCAGATCGAGACCGCGCAGGGCCTGATCAACGTCAACGACATCGCGTTCGCCAGCCCGCGGATCGAGACGATCATCTTCGGCCCGGCCGACTTCATGGCCAGCATCAACATGAAGTCGCTGGTGGTCGGGGCGCTGCACCCGGACTACCCGGGCGACCCGTTCCACTACATCCTCATGCAGATCCTGATGGCCGCCCGCGCCCGCGGCGTGCAGGCCATCGACGGGCCGTTCCTCCAGGTGCGCGACGTCGACGCGTTCCGCGAGGTGGCCAAGCGGTCCGCCGTCCTCGGGTTCGACGGCAAGTGGGTGCTGCACCCGGGCCAGATCGACGCGGCCAACGAGATCTACGCGCCGAGCCAGGAGGACTACGACCACGCCGAGCTGATCCTCGACGCCTACGACTGGTACACGTCCGAGGCCGGTGGCAAGAAGGGCTCGGCGATGCTCGGCGACGAGATGATCGACGAGGCGAGCCGCAAGATGGCCCTGGTGATCGCCGGCAAGGGCCGGGCCGCCGGGATGCAGCGCACCTCGACCTTCACCCCGCCGGAGGGCTGAGCCCCGACGAGATCTGCACACCCGTCGCCATCGGCGGCTGATGGCGACGGGTGTGCAGATCTCGGCGGCGGGTCAGGGGCTGAACGAGACCGCCGCGACGACGAAGAACAGGATCGCCAGCACGAAGAAGCCGACCGCGATCCCGCCGACGATCACGCCGGCCAGCGCCATGCCGTCGCCCTCCTCGCCGGTCTCGCGGATCTGCCGCCGGGCGACCAGGCCGAGGACCAGGCTCGCGGGCGCGAACACGAAGATGAACACCAGGGCCAGGATCGCCAGGGTGTTGGTCGGCCGCCGGTAGGCGAACGGCGGGTACCCCGGCGGCGGGCCGTACCCCGGCGGGCCGTACCCCGGCGGGCCGTAACCGGGCGGCGGGCCGTAGGCCGGCGGTGCGTACACCGGCTGCCCGTACGCGGGCTGGCCGTACACCGGCTCCCCGTACGCGGGCTGGCCGTACACCGGCTGCCCGTACGCCGGCGGCGGGTCGCCGCGGTAGAAGTCGTCGCTGCTCACGGAGTCCTCCCGGTCACTGGCCGACCGCGGCCGGCGGCAGGGCCCGCAGCCGCGCCGCGATGCCCTGGGCGGCTGCCGCGCCCGCCGCAGGATCCTCCGCGATCAGCACGGACACCACCGCGCCACGCCCCTGGGCGATCACGTCCTGGGTGGTGCCGTCGGCGAGCCGGTAGCGCGCCACCACGACGTCCTCGGCCAGGCCCTCCACCAGCGGCGGCTCGGCGAACGTGCGGTCGTCGGCCGGGCACGCCGACAGGGCGTCGCGCAGCTCGGTCAGCGCGAGGGCGCCCGAGGCCGCCGAGTCGTAGGCGATCGCCTCCGAGGCCACGGCGGGCGCGTCCCGCGGGTCCAGCCCGACGACGGGGAACTTCAGCACCCGCCGCTCCTCGGAGGCGAAGGTGACGCCGCAGATCCCCTCGAGGCTCGGGTTGCCGGCCAGGTCACTGCCCTCGGGCACCGGGTTGGCCTGCACCGACCAGCCCGCCGGCAGGTCCGAGGAGCGCAGGGCGAGGGCGAGCGCCGCCTCGCCGGCGTTGCGCACCGTGGCGGGGTCGAGCGCGGCGCCCGCGGACTCGGCCGCCTGCGCGGGAGCCGGCGCGCCGGTCGGCGTGGCGCCGCCGGCGTCGTCCCCGCCGTCGCCACCACAGCCGGTCAGCAGGACGGCGGCCAGGGTGGCGGCGAGCGCGGCGCGACGGAGCGGACGGGAGCGGGTCATCCGCACCGACGCTAGCCGCGGGGGACGCCGGGGGTGACCGGCGCCATGCTGAGGGGCGGCTGTCCGTCCCGCATACTCGCGAGTAACAACGGACACCGGAGTCCCGGAGGAGCGCAACCGATGGCCCGTCTCGCCCAGACCGCCGACCTGACCGACGTGCAGCAGGAGATCCTGTCCACGGTCCGGACCTTCGTGGACAAGGAGATCATCCCGGCCGCCCAGGAGCTGGAGCACGCCGACGAGTACCCGACCGAGATCGTCGAGGGGCTCAAGGAGCTCGGCATCTTCGGGCTGATGATCCCCGAGGAGTACGGCGGGCTGGGGGAGTCGCTGCTGACCTACGCGCTGGCGGTCGAGGAGATCGCCCGCGGCTGGATGAGCGTCTCCGGCGTGATCAACACCCACTTCATCGTCGCCTACATGCTCCGCCAGCACGGCACCGCCGAGCAGAAGGAGCGGCTGCTGCCACGCATGGCCACCGGCGAGGTGACCGGCGCGTTCTCGATGTCCGAGCCCGGCCTGGGCTCCGACGTCGCCGCGATCCGCACCAAGGCCGTGCGCGACGGCGACGACTACGTCATCGACGGCCAGAAGATGTGGCTGACCAACGGCGGCTCCTCCTCGCTGGTCGCGGCGCTGGTGAAGACCGACCTCGGCCACGAGCGGGCGCACCAGAACCTGACCACGTTCCTGGTGGAGAAGCCCCGCGGCTTCGGCGAGGTCGCCCCCGGCCTGACCATCCCCGGCAAGATCGACAAGATGGGCTACAAGGGCGTCGACACCACCGAGCTGGTGTTCGACGGCTACCGGATCGGCGCGGACGCGATCCTGGGCGGGGAGCCCGGCCGCGGGTTCGCGCAGATGATGGACGGGGTCGAGGTCGGCCGGGTCAACGTCGCCGCCCGCGGCTGCGGCATCGCCATCCGCGCCTTCGAGCTCGGCATCCAGTACGCCCAGCAGCGGGAGACCTTCGGCAAGCCGATCGCCCAGCACCAGGCGATCGCGTTCAAGCTCGCCGAGATGGCCACCAAGGTCGAGGCCGCGCACACGATGATGGTCCGCGCCGCCCGGCTGAAGGACGCCGGCGAGCGCTCCGACGTCGAGGCCGGCATGGCCAAGATGCTCGCCTCCGAGTACGCCGCCGAGGTCACCCAGGAGGCGTTCCGCATCCACGGCGGCTACGGCTACTCCAAGGAGTACGAGATCGAGCGGCTCATGCGCGAGGCGCCGTTCCTGCTCATCGGCGAGGGCACCAGCGAGATCCAGAAGACGATCATCAGCCGCGCCCTGCTCAAGGACTACCAGCTCAAGCGCTGACCCACGCGGACGAGATCTGCACACTCGGCGCCATCAGCCGCTGATGGTGACGAGTGTGCAGATCTCGTCGCGGGAGGGTCAGCGGGCGGGGCGGCGCTCGTAGTTCCGCCGCGCCCACGCATGGCCGGCCAGCGCGATGGCCGCGCACCACGCGACCGCCAGCGCCGCGCTCGAGCCGATCGCCGTGCCGGTCAGCAGCCCGCGCAGCGTCTCGATCATCGGCGTGAACGGCTGGTACTCGGCGAACCAGCGCAGGCCGGCCGGCATGGAGTCCACCGGCACGAACCCGCTGCCGAAGAAGGGCAGCAGCATGAGCGGCATCGGCACGTTGCTGGCCGCCTCCACGGTCTTGGTGGCCAGCCCCATCGCGACCGACAGCCAGGAGAGCGCGAAGGCGACCATCACCAGGACGCCGACCGCGGCCAGCCACTCGAGCGCGCCGGCGTCCGGCCGGAACCCGACGAGCAGCGCGACGGCGACGACGAGGGCCAGGCCGACCACCGTCTGGACCACGGCGCCGACGACGTGGCCGGTGAGCACCGACGCCCGGGCGATCGACATGGTGCGGAACCGGGCGATGACGCCCTCGGTCATGTCCATCGCGATGCCGATCGCCGTCCCCTGGGCGCCGCCGGTGACGGCCAGGACCAGGATCCCGGGGACGACGTAGTCGAGGTACTCGGCACGGCCGCCGGCCGGGCCGCCCAGCCCCGCGCCGAGCGTCCCGCCGAAGACGTAGACGAACAGCAACAGGAAGACGATCGGCATCGCGGCGACGATCACCGTGAGCCCCGGGTAGCGCAGGGCGCGCCGGAGGTTGCGGCGCAGCATCGTCGCCGAGTCGCGCGCGGTCAGGGCCAGGGCGGTCATGCGATCCCCTCGAGGATGGCCGGGCGGCCGGTGAGGGCCAGGAAGACGTCGTCCAGGTCGGGCGTGTGCACGGTGAGGCCGGCGACCTCGACGCCGGCGTCGTCGAGCCGGGCGAGCAGGGCCTTGAGCGCGACGACGCCGCCGTCGCCGGGCACCTCGAGGGCGAGCGCGCCCTCGTCGCCCGCCGGCACACCCAGCACGCGGGCCGCCCGGTGCAGCGGCCCAGGTGCGGCGAACTCCAGGCGGACCGACCCGCCGGGCACCATCCGCTTGAGCTCGTCGGCGGTGCCCTCGGCGACCAGCCGGCCGCCGTCCAGGACGCCGATCCGGTCGGCGAGCTGGTCGGCCTCCTCCAGGTACTGGGTGGTGAGCAGGATCGTCACCCCGTCGGCGACCAGCCCGCGGACGACGTCCCACATCGCGCGCCGGCTGCGCGGGTCCAGCCCGGTCGTCGGCTCGTCGAGGAAGACCACGCTCGGGTCGCCCATGAGCCCCATCGCGAGGTCCAGCCGCCGCCGCATGCCGCCGGAGTAGGTGCTGGGCACCTGGTCGGCCGCGGCGGCGAGGTCGAAGCGGTCGAGCAGCTCGGCGGCCCGGCGCCGGCCCTCGGCCCGGCCGAGGTGATGCAGGTCGGCCATCAGCCGGAGGTTCTCGGCGCCGGTGAGCAGGCCGTCGACGGCGGAGAACTGGCCGGTCAGCGCGATCGCGGCGCGGACGGCGGCCGGGTCGCGGGCGAGGTCGTGCCCGGCGATGCGGATCTCCCCGGCGTCGGCGCGGACGAGGGTGGAGAGGACGTCGACGGTCGTGGTCTTGCCGGCCCCGTTCGGGCCGAGCAGGGCGTACACCGTTCCCTCGGGCACGGTGAGGTCGAGGCCGTCGAGGACGACCGTCGGCCCGTAGGACTTGCGCAGTCCGGTGACCGCGATGGCGGGGGTCATGTCAGGTCCTCTCAGGCCCGGCGGATGAGGATGTCGCCGTACGAGGTGCGGGCGTGGATCTCGACGGTCTCCGTGGCGTCCTCGGGCCCGTCGCTCTCGGTCAGCAGGTTGCGGATGCGCCCCGCGCCGGAGGAGACGTCGAGCCAGGCCGCCGTCCCCTCGCGGACGCCGGCCTCGACCTCGCCGTAGGCGGTCTCCAGGACCAGCGAGCCGCGGACGGCCTCGCCGACCCGCACCTGCCCGTATCTGGTGCTGCCGCTCAGCGACCCCAGCGCCCGGTCGACGGTCACGTCGCCGTAGCCGGTGCCCAGCCGGGCCGGGCCGGCGGTCTCGCCGACGCGGACGTTGCCGTAGGACGTGCTCACCTCGGTCTCGCCGCCGACGGCCGCGGCGGAGACGTTGCCGCTGGACGTGCGGGCGCGCAGGCTGCCGGCGCGGTCCAGGCGCAGGTCGCCGTGCCGGCTCTGCAGGTCGACGGCGCCGAGCCGGCCGGTGCAGGTGATCTCGCCGGCGGTCGTGCGGACGTCGAGCGAGGAGCCGGCGGGCAGCACGACGTCCACCTCGATCTCCGGGCCGGAGCCGAAGAACAGCAGCCGCGGCCGGGTGGTCGACCGGACGAGCAGCTCGCCGGCGACGAAGGTGACCTGCGTCTGCTCGGCGGCGCTGACGTCGGCGGCGCTGCGCTCGTTGCGGGGGCGGACGGTGACGACGGTGTCGTGCCGGTCGTCGGCGCGGACGGAGACGGTGCCGGAGACGACCTCGATGCGGGCCGCGATGGGGCCGGGGGTGTCGAACGTGGGCATGGCTGCGCCTTCCTCAGGGCAGGGGGGATCGCCCCCGGACCGGTCGGCCGGGGTGGGCGGTGCGGGTGGGGCGGGCCGGCGCTAGCGCGCCCAGCCGGTGTACTGCGAGCCGCCGGACCGACGGCCGCGGCGGGCGTCGGACGACGGGCGGGGGCCGGGCTCCAGCGCGGTGGCCACGGCCCGGACGAGCCAGGTGTTCACCGAGACGCCGAGGCGGGTCGCCGCCTCGTCGACCCGGCCCTTGAGCTGCTCGGGCAGCCGCAGGGTGATGCGCAGGGTGCCGCCCTCGTCGAGGTCGACCACCGGGGCCTCGGTGGCCTCCGGCGCCGGGGGGTCGGCGGCGGCCGGCGCCTCGACCGGGGGAGGGGTGACGGCGAAGCCGAGCTCGCTGCCGCGCAGTCGCACGTCGACGGCGCCGGGAGCCAGGCCGGCGGTGATCTCCTCGGCCGCCTGGGAGAGCGCGCTGAGCAGCGCCAGGCGGACCGAGGACTCCAGCGGGGCGGTGAGCCGCTCCGCCAGGGCGCGGGCCTCCTCGCCCCCGGCGTCGGCCGCGGTGAGCAGGTCGCGGCGGAGCTGGTCGATGAAGGGGGTGAGGTCCATGACGTCACTGTGACACCACTGTGGTGTCACGTCAAGCGTGAGTGGTGTCAGCGGTGGTGTCACCGCCGAGCGGGTCAGCGGCGGCGGGCGAGCACCGGTACGTACACGGCCAGCGCCATCAGCAGCAGCGCCAGCGGCACGTGGAAGACGACGGCGACCGACTCGTTGCCGGCGAGCCCGAGGAGGTACTCGACCACCAGCAGGACGAGCAGCAGCACCGTCCCGACGACGGCGGGCCGGTTGTGCCGCATCCACACCAGCGCGGCGACCATGGCCAGGAGGGCCAGGACGATCGTGGCCTCGGCGGCGTGCTGGTGCACCGACACCCAGGTGTCCCGGTCGCCGTCCCGGCGGAGGAACAGCCCGGCCCACAGGCCCTGGAGCAGCACGCCGAGGGAGGTCAGCCCGACCAGCGCGCTGAACGCCGGGTGCGGGCGGGTCTGCGGGGCGGGGGTGTGCTGCGGGGCGGCCATGGCTCCTCGTCCGGTCGGCGTCGGCGCCGTCAGTCTGGCCCAGCGGCGCCCGCGTCGGCGTGCGAGGGTCGCGGTCGTGAACGGTGCACAGGCCCTGGTCCGCACGCTGGTGGCCGCGGGGGTCGACGTCTGCTTCGCCAACCCCGGCACCTCGGAGATGCACTTCGTCGCCGCCCTGGACGACGTCCCGGAGATGCGCGGCGTGCTGACCCTGTTCGAGGGCGTCGCGACCGGCGCGGCCGACGGGTACGCGCGGATGACCGGGCGGCCCGCGGCGACGCTGCTGCACCTCGGGCCGGGGCTGGGCAACGGGCTGGCCAACCTGCACAACGCCCGCCGGGGCGGCGCGCCGGTGCTCAACGTGGTCGGCGACCACGCCCGCTCGCACAAGCGGCTCGACGCGCCGCTGGAGTCCGACGTCGACGCGCTCGCCGGCACCGTCTCGGGCTGGGTGCGCCGGTCGCTGTCGCCGGCCGACGTCGCCGCCGACGCGGTCGACGCGGTGGCCGCCGCGGCGCGCGGCCAGGTGGCCACGCTGCTGCTGCCGGCCGACGTCTCCTGGTCCGAGGGCGCCGAGCCCGCCGGCCCGCCCGGGTCCCGCTACGCGCCCGCCCCGACCGGCTACCGGCTCACGGCGGTCGCCGCGGCGCTGCGCTCGGGGGAGCCGGTGGTGCTGTTCGTCGGCGGGGACGTCGTCGCGTCGGAGGCCGGGCTGCGGGCGGCGGCGCAGGTCGCGGCGGGCACCGGCGCCCGGCTGATGAGCGAGACGTTCCCCGCGCGCACCCTGCGCGGCGCCGGGCTGCCCGACCTGCCGCGGCTGCCCTACCCGCCGGAGATGGCGATGGCCGCCCTGGCCGGCACCGCGCACCTGGTGGTGGCCGGCGCGCAGCCGCCGGTGCACTTCTTCGCCTATCCCGACACCCCCGGCACCCCGGTGCCCGAGGACTGCCGGCTGCACGTGCTGTCCGAGCCCGGCGAGGACGGCGTCGCGGCGCTGCAGCAGCTCGCGGAGCTGGTCGCCGAGGAGGCCGAGCCGGAGCTGCTCGAGGCGTCCCGGCCGGAGCTGCCCAGCGGGCCGCTGACCCCGCGGACGATGAACGCGGTCATCGGCGCGCTGCTGCCCGAGCGGGCGGTCGTGGTCGACGAGGCGCTGACCTCCGGCGTCGGCCTGGCCGAGCTGACGTCGGGCGGGCCGCGGCACGACTGGCTGTCGCTCACCGGCGGCGCGATCGGTGACGGTCTGCCCCTGGCGGTGGGCGCCGCGGTCGCCGTCCCCGACCGGCCGGTGCTCGCCATCCAGGCCGACGGCAGCGCCATGTACACCATCTCCGCGCTGTGGACGATGGCCCGTGAGCAGCTCGACGTCACCGTCGTGGTCTGCGACAACGGCTCCTACGCGATCCTCGAGCACGAGCTGGGCCGGGTCGGCGCCTCCGGCGGCGGCGAGCGGGCCGGCAAGCTGCTGGACCTCGGCGGGCCCGGCCTGGACTTCGTCGCGCTGGCGCAGGGCATGGGCGTGCCGGCGACCCGGGCGACGACCGCCCAGGAGCTCGCCGACCAGCTGCGCGCCGCCCTCGCCGAGCCGGGCCCTCACCTGGTCGACGCCGTCCTGCGCTGACCGCACCGCCCTCACCCCTCCGGGGGAGGGTCGGTTTCGGCTCGTGTAGTCCCGCACCTCCCGGACCGATGCCTCCCCGGACGAGGACGTCGGCCGACGGAGGCATGCGTGGCGCGAGACAGGTGGGCGTGGCTGGCGGGTGGTGTGCTCGCCGTGGTCGCGGTGCTGTCGGTGTACGCCGCCGTCTACGGCAGCCTGGCCGGCTCGGCGATCTACCACGGGGTGGAACTGGCCGCCGTGGTGCTGGCCTGGTGGGGCAGCTGCCGGCAGCCGGCGCGCACCCGGCCCGCGGTCTCGCTGATCGCGCTCGGCGTGACGCTGTACTTCCTCGGCGACGTGAGCTGGTGGGTGCAGGCCCGGCTCGAGCTCGGCGCCGACGTGGCGCCGTCCGACGGCTTCTACCTCGCGGGCTATGCCGCGCTCGGCGCCGGGCTGTGGCGGCTGGCCGGGACGCGGGAGCGCACCCGCGACGAGATCGTCGCGGGCTGGATCGACGCCCTGGTCGTCTTCGTCGCCGCGCTGGCGCTGGTGTGGCAGCTGTCGCTCGCCTCGATCGTCTCCGACGCCGCGCTGCCCGTCGGCACCCGCCTGGTCTGGTCGCTGTACCCGGCGCTGGACGCCGCGCTCGTCGGGCTGGTCATCCGGCTGCTGGTGCAGCGCAGCCGCGGCGAGGTCGCGGGGCTGACCGTGGCCGCCGGGGCAGGGGTCTGGATGGTCTGCGACCTCGGCTACCTGCTCGGCGCCGACGCCGGCCTGATGAACCTGTGGCTCGACACCGGCTGGATGGCCGGTGCGGTGCTCCTCGCGCTCTCGACGCTGCCCCGCGGCGAGGGGCCGGCGCTCGTCGAGGACCACCGCAGCGCCGTGCGCAGCGGCCTGAGCCGGTTGGCGGTCTGTCTCGGGGCGCTGCTCGTCCCCGCCGCCATGGAGTTCCTCCTGGACGCGAGAGGCGCCGAGGAGACCCCCGGCCTGCTGCTGTCGGCGACGCTGGCGGTGACCGTGCTGGTCTTCGTCCGGGCCGCGCTGCTGGTGCGCGGCGAGGCCGCCGCCCGGGCCCGGCTGTCCTCCCAGCAGCGGTACAGCGCCGCGCTGGCGGCCCACTCGTCCGACGCGGTGGTCGTGCTGACCCGCGAGGGCCGGCTGCTGGGCGACCCGGCCGGCGTCGCCGACGTCTTCGTCGACGAGGCGGGGGAGCCGGTCTCCGCCGGCTCGTACGTGCAGCTGCGCGGCGCCGAGCCCACGGAGGCCGGAACGGTCTGGCAGCGCGCGCTGCGCGCCGGCGGCGCCGTCGTCGGGGCGGAGCTGCGGTGCCGCGTCGCGGGGGAGGACCGCTGGATCGGCACCCGCGTCGTCGACCTCACCGACGACCCGGACGTGGGCGGCGTCGTCGTGCACGTCACCGACATCACCGACCGCAAGCGGGCCGAGGAGGCCCTGGCCCACCAGGCGTTCCACGACTCCCTCACCGGGCTGGCCAACCGCGCCCTGTTCACCGACCGGGTCGAGCAGGCGCTGCGCCGCGGCGCCCGCGGCCACGGGCAGCCGGCCCTCGTCTTCATCGACCTGGACGGGTTCAAGGGCGTCAACGACACCCTCGGGCACCCGGCCGGCGACGCCCTGCTCCGGGAGGTCGCGGCGCGGCTGCGCTCGGTGGTCCGCGCCGACGACACCGTGGCCCGGCTGGGCGGCGACGAGTTCGCCGTCCTGGTCGAGCAGTGCGGCGGCGGGCCCGACGAGGCCGTGGCCACCGCCGGGCGGGTGCTCGCCGCCCTGGCCGAGCCCATCCCGCTCGACGGGCGGTCCGTCACCGTCTCCGGCAGCGTCGGCATCGCCGTCGGCGACGCGGGGGCCACCGGCGCCTCCCTGCTCGGCGACGCCGACATCGCGATGTACGCGGCGAAGCTCGCCGGCCGCGGCCGCTCGGTGGTCTTCGACCCGGCCATGCGCGCCTCGGCCGTCGCCGCGCGGGAGCTCGAGCAGGAGCTGCAGGGCGCGCTCGCGGCGGGGGAGTTCCGGCTGGTCTACCAGCCGGTGGTCGACCTCGCCGGCGACACGGTCACCGGCTTCGAGGCGCTGCTGCGCTGGGACTCGCCCGCCCTCGGCGCGGTGCCGCCGGAGCGGTTCGTGCCGGTGGCCGAGGCCGCCGGGCTGATCGAGGAGATCGGCGCGTGGGTGCTGCGCGAGGCGTGCACCGCCGCCGCGGCGTGGCGGGCCGAGCACAGCCGGGACCTGACCATGGCGGTCAACGTGTCGGCGGTGCAGCTGGCGTCCCCGCAGCTGGTCGGGCACATCGCCGAGGCGCTGCGGGTCAGCGGCCTGCCGCCGGCGGCGCTGGTGCTCGAGGTGACCGAGACGGCGCTGGTCGGCGACCCGGACCGGGCCAGCGAGTGCCTCGCGGCGCTGCGCGGGCTCGGGGTACGGTTGGCCCTGGACGACTTCGGCACCGGCTACTCGTCGCTGGCCCACCTGCGGCAGTTCACGGTCGACGTCCTGAAGATCGACCGCTCGTTCGTCGCCACCATCGGTGAGGACGGCGTGATGCCGCCCATCGTGCGCGGGATGATCGAACTCGGCCGCACGCTGGGCCTGGAGATCGTCGCCGAGGGCGTGGAGTCCGAGGCGCAGCGGCGGCTGCTGGCCGACGGCCGCTGCGACCTGGCGCAGGGCTACCTGTTCGCCCGGCCGCTGGAGCCGGCCGACGCCTCCCTGCTGCTGCTGGCCAGCGCCGCCCGCGCGGGGGCCTGAGCCTCCCGCAGCACCCCCACCTCGGGCTCCGTCGTGGGGTGCCCCCCCGGGGGGGGGGCTGCCGGCGGCGGCCGGGGGGGGGCGGGGCCGCCCGCGCCGGGGCGGGCGGGGTCGCCCGCCGGCCGCGAGGGGCTGGGGTCAGGCCGTGACGATGACGTCGGAGCCCTGCACCCGCACCGGGTAGGTGCGGATGCTCCACTCCGGCTTCACCGCCGTGGTGCCGGTGGCCAGCTCGAACCCCCACTGGTGCCAGGGGCAGTAGATGAACTCGCCGGCGCGCGACTCGGCCGCGCCGCCCGGGCGCTCCGGGTCGACGACGGTGAGCCCGTGCGTGCGGCCGGAGCAGAGCGGGCCGCCCTCGTGCGGGCAGTAGTTGGCGATCGCGTAGAAGCGGCCGTCGACGTTGTAGACGCCGACGCCCCACCGCCCGATCGGCACGACCTTGTGCGAGCCGGGCGGGATCTCCTCGACGGTCGCCACCACGTGCTCCCGCCCCCGCGCGAGCGGGGCCCGGACGGTCGAGCGTTCGCGCACTACAGGGCCCGCTTCTGCCCCGGCAGGGCCGGCACGGTGCTGGGCAGGTTGGGGAAGACCTCGAGCGCGTTCTGGTACATGATCTTGTCGCGCATGTGCAGCGGCAGGTGCTTGGCCACCCACTGCGGGTCGTCGAAGGTCCAGTGCGGGTAGTCCGACGAGAACAGCAGGAGCCTGTCGGCCTCCATCCACTCCAGTGCGCGGGTGAACTCGAGCTTGTCCTCCGGCATGTCCAGCGGCTGCGTCGTGCACCAGATGTGGTCCTTGACGTACTCCGACGGCTTGCGCTTGAGGCCGTTCTCCGGACCGCGCTTGGCGTACACGGCGTCCATCCGCCACATCAGCGGCAGCAGCCAGTTGAAGGCGTGCTCGATGAAGACGATCTGCAGGTCCGGGAAGCGGTCGAAGACGCCGTCGAAGACCAGGCTCATCACCTGGTTCGCGGCCAGCATCGAGTAGCTGACCATCAGGTCGTGGTTGTAGGTCATGAACCCGACCGGCGACATCGGCAGCTCGTTGTGCTGGCCGCGCCCGAGGTGGCAGGCCACCGGCAGGCCGTTGCGGGTGGCGGCCTCCCAGACCGGGTCGTACCGCGGGTCGCCCCACGCCGGCCGCAGCTCGGCGCCGATCAGCACCTGGGACATGTAGGGGTGGCCGGCCCAGTGCTCGATCTCGCGGGCGGCCGCCTCCGGGTGCTCCATCGCGGCGACGATCGAGCCGCGGAAGCGCCCGTGCCAGTTGTGCTCGCTGTCCAGCCAGCAGGCGTCCTGCCAGGCGTTGGTCGCCTGGGTGACCGCGTGGTGCTCCTCCTCGGTCTGGCCGCCGCCGTTGAGCGGGCCGAGGATCAGCAGGTCGCAGCCCGCCTCCATGATCACCTGGCGGAACATCAGCTCGGGGTCGGACCCGGCGAAGTTGCCGTCGGCGGGGAACGAGTCGGTGCGCATCGCGAACGAGTACGCGAAGTCGGGGGCGTCGTAGTAGACCGGGCTGCCGGCGCCCTTCGCCCGGTTCTCGAACAGGCTGCGGAACCTCGGGGGCAGGAACGGCGTCAGCTCACCCCGCTTCGGGGTGGGGTGGATGTCGCTGTCGACGACCCGCACCTCCGTCATCTCCGTGGAGACCGTCGTGGGGCGCTGCATCTCGATGGTCATGCCGGGTTCCTCTCGTCGCTGCCGGACGGGTCGGGTGGAACGAGCGCCTCAGGCGGACGCGGGGACGGGTGACTCGATGCCGTAGAGCCGGGCGGCGGTCCGCCACAGGACCTTCTCCCGCTGCTCGGGCGTCCAGGCCCGCGGGAGGTCGGCGGGGGAGTGCATCTGCCAGTCCGGGTAGCTCGACCCGAACACCAGGTGGTCCTCCTTGCCGGTCATGCGCAGCCACTCGCCGGCGAACTCGGCGTCGGCGCCGGGCCCGTCGAGGGAGCCGTGCACGAAGTAGACGTGGTCCTCCAGGTAGGCGCTGGGGATCTTCGGCGCCCACGGCGTCTGCTCCAGGTGCGGCCGGCCGAAGGAGTCCATCCGCCAGATGAACGGCGTCAGCATGTCGGCGGCGCCGTCGGCCCACACGATCCTCAGCTCGGGGAACTCCTCGAAGACGCCCTCGGCGATCATGTTGAGCAGGTGCCAGACGAAGGTCATCGGCTGGTAGGCGGTCAGGTGCGAGAAGGTCCGCGTGATGCCCGACGGCGTGGGCGGGTGGGTGATCCCCACGCCCATCTCGATGTGCACCGCGACCGGCAGGCCGGCCTCGACGGCAGCGCGCCACAGCGGCCGGAAGTGCGGCCGGCCGTAGGGGTGCTGGGTCTGCATCGGCAGCCCGATCTGCACGACCCTGGGGTGGTCCTTCCACCGGTCGATCTCCCGGACGGCGCCGTCGACGTCGTTCGGGTTGACCCGGATCGTGCCGCGGAAGCGGTCGGCGTAGGTGCCGGAGTCCAGCCAGCGCTCCACCAGCATCCGGTTGTAGCCGGCGAAGATCGCGGTGGACAGGTGCCAGTCCGGCAGGATCCCCGCGTTCGACATCGGGTGCAGGACGGCGACGTCGACGCCGCGCTCCTCGAACAGCTGCCGCCCGACCAGCTCGGGGTCCGAGCCGGGGTGGCCCTTCACGGTGGAGACCGCCCCGCCGAAGGCGCGCCCGGTGATCTCGTCCTGCGCCTCGGTGCCCGGCGCGTAGCGGACGCCGTCCGGCGGCGCGAACCACGCGACGTCCACGTCGGGGTACCCGCGGCTCTTGAACGGCTCGTGCAGGTACCCGCGCAGGTCCCGGTCCGAGGCGAAGAAGACGTGCACGCTGGCGTCGATCACCGGCTGACCCTCGGAATCCAACGCGCGTCCTCCCGGTGCTCCCCGGCCGCTCCAGCCGGACCAAACGATTGCTCCGCTCCACCGTAGTCGCGGGTGACCGCCCTCACAAGGCCGGGTCCGCGACCCGCCGCCCCCACCGCGTGCCCGGAGGCGCCGCCCCCGGGCACGCCACGGGCGTCAGCCGGTGGGCCGGCCGTTCCAGTTGATCGTGGTGGCCTCGCCGGCCTCCTTGCCGTCGATGAAGTCCACGAGGATCGGGGACGCCAGGACCCAGGAGTCGAAGATGTTCCCGGTGCCCGCCTCGCGGGCCGCCCCGCCCTGCTCCCAGGCGTCCTCCGGCCACGGCGGCTCGATCAGCCGGGAGCCCTTGATGAGCGTGTGCACCCGGAACGAGGTCGTCGGCGGGTGGTCGTGGTCGTTCACGCCCGGCCGGATGATCAGCGTCGGCACGTCGATCTCCCCGAACTCGTGGTCGGCGACGCCGGGGATGGCCTCGTTCGGCTTGGGGATGAACGCGTCGAGCCAGCGGTACATGACCCGCTCGAACTCCTCGGCACCGAGCGCGCGGAGCCGGTCGGCGTTGCGCGGGTTGGCCGCGACCAGGTCGCCCCAGCCGCCGGCGGCGCCGCCGAGGGTGAGGATCCCCTCGATGCCCTTCGCCCGGACGGTGCGCAGCTCGTTGAGGATGTAGACGCCGGCCAGCGACATGGTGCTGAAGTTGCCGCCGACGATGTTCCACAGGGCCAGCCGGGTGACCCGCTCCGGGTACATCAGCGCGAACACGATCGAGTCGCGGGCGCCGCCGGACCCGCCGAACTTGACCACCCGGTCGATCCCCAGCGCGTCGAGGAGGCCCCCGAGGGTCTCCGCGCGCATGTGCGACTCGGACCTCCCGAAGATCTGGATGTCGGACTTCCCGCAGTTGGGCCGGTCCCACAGCAGGACGCGCTTGCCGCCCGCGGCGATGCCCTCCGCCATCTCCCGGACGCCGGGGAAGTCCTTGCTGAACCGCCCTCCCGGCGTCAGGACGACGACCTCGCCGTCCTCGGGACCGACGAACTCGTGGACGACGATCCCGCCGTTGACCTCTGTCTCGGTCTCAGCCACCTGCACCTCTCCTCATCATCGGGTGATCTGCACGAAACCCCCGGCCCCGGCGCACCGCCGCTCCTCGGCGGCACGCGGGGCGGCCATACTCGACGCCGTGGCCGGCGTCGGTGGAACCGCGGGGCGCACGGCCCCCGGCGACAGCGCCCGGGCGCAGGCCGTGCGCGAGACGGCGGCGCGGCTGTTCGAGGCCGCCGGCTACGCGGGCACGACGATGAACGACATCGCCGAGGCCGTGGGCCTGCTGCCGGGCAGCCTCTACCACCACTTCGCGTCCAAGGAGCAGCTCGCCGCCGAGCTGCTGACCGCGTTCGGCGCGGCCCTGGGCGAGGTCGCGCACGCGGCCGTCGCCGACCCGCCGGAGCCCGGCCCCCCCGCCGAGCGGCGCGTGCGGCAGCTGACCGCCGACGTCATGGCCCTGTCCTTCCGGCACGCCGCCGCCGTCCGGCTGCGGGCCTTCGAGCCGCCGGCCGTGGCCACCCCCCGGCTGCGCTCGGCGATGCGGCTGCCCACCGCGTCGCTGGAGCGCGCCTGGCGGGAGGCGGTGGACGGGCTGCCCCTCGCGGGCGGGGAGGACGCCGCCGACCCGGCGCTGCTGCGGTTCGCGCTGCAGCAGTCGACCCTGGACGCCCCGGGCAGCTACCCCGGCGACCGGGACCCGCGGGAGCTCGCCGCCCACCTGTGCGACGTCCTGCTGCAGGGGGTCGCCGTCGACTGCCCGACGGCCGCCGAGCTCGAGGCGTCGGCCGCGACGCGGGCGGCCACCGAGGCGCTGTCCCGGTGGCGGGCCGACGAGCCGCCCGACGGCCCCCGCGACCGCGACGCGATCGTGGCCGCCGCCCGGACCGAGTTCGCCCGGCGCGGGTACGACGCGACCACCGTCCGCGACATCGCCGCGGCGGCCGGGGTCCGCATGGGCACGCTCTACCGGCGGGTGGAGTCCAAGGAGGCGCTGCTTCGCGAGGTGCTGGCGCGCTACTCCGGGCACCTCGGCGACGCGTTCGGCGCGGTCTTCGCCGCCGGGTCGACCGAGGTGGAGACCCTGGACGGGCTCGCCCGGGTGTTCGTGCACGCCAGCCGGCGGTTCGAGGCGGAGTCCTGCATCCTCCGCTACAGCTGGAGCGGCCGGGAGGCCGTGCACAGCCCCTTCCACGACTACTACCTGCAGACGCAGGGCCGGCTGGGCGCGCTCGAGGAGCTGCTGCGGCGCGGGGCGGCGGAGGGCCGGCTGCGCGCGGTGCCCGACACGGCTCTGCACATCCGCTCCGTCCTGTGGCTGCCGTTCCACCAGCACGCGCGGACCGGGACGGCTCGCGCGCACGCCTTCCTGCGTGCCGCTCTGCTACGGGGCGCCCTCCGCGGCTGACACCGGCGGCGCCGCCCCGTGCGCCGTCCCCTGTGCCGCCGGGTCGGCGACCACGATCCGCACCTCGCAGTTGAGCGCCGCCTCCAGCGCGGTGTGCAGCCGGCCCTCGGGCACGCGGCGGGCCTGCTCGCGGTCGAGGACGACGCGGACCACCTCGTCGCCGTCCTCCACCCACCGCTCGACGGGCGCCTCCACCCCGAACCCGGCCAGCACGCCGCGGGCGTCGTCGTCGGTACCGCGGCTGATGAACGTCACCACGCCGGGCGCCGCGGGCAGGCCGAAGGCGCGCGCGCACAGCCCGACGTACTCGTCGCGGTCGGCCAGCTGCGACTCGTCGAGGATCAGCTCGATCTCGCGGTGACGCTCCGGCAGGTGGGCCGGCGGACTGGCGACGACCTCGAGCGACTCCCGGCGGAGCGCGACGAGACCGGCCTCGTACGCGTCCGGCCCGAGCACGCCGTCCGCGTCGATGACCACCCGCATGACGGCCGTGCGCACGGACCGGAAGCTACCGGACCCGGGCCGTCACCGGAACGAACAGTTGCTCCGCCATGGCAGGCTGTCCGCCGGTCCGGCCGCGACGGGGAGGAGGGCGATGCTGCAGCCGACGCGCCGGCTCGCCCTGCTCGGGCCGGCCTTCATCGCGGCGGTCGCCTACGTCGACCCCGGCAACGTGGCCACCAACGTCACCGCCGGCGCGCGCTACGGCTACACGCTGGTCTGGGTCGTCGTCCTGGCCAACGTGATGGCGGTGCTGGTCCAGTACCTGTCGGCCAAGCTGGGCCTGGTCACCGGCCGCTCGCTGCCCGAGCAGCTCGGCGCCCGCCTGCCGGGGCCGGCGCGGGTGGGCTACTGGCTGCAGGCCGAGGCGATCGCGGTCGCCACGGACATGGCCGAGGTGGTCGGCGGGGCGCTGGCACTGGCCATCCTGTTCGACGTCCCGCTGGTGCTGGGCGCGGTGCTGACCGCGGCGGTGTCGCTGCTCGTGCTGCGCGTCGGCGACGCCCGCGGGCAGCGGGCGCTGGAGCGCGTCGTCATGGGCTTCCTGGCGCTGATCGCCGTCGGGTTCATGGCCGGACTCGTCGTGGACCCACCGGACGGCGCGGCACTGGCCGGCGGCCTCGTGCCCGACTTCGCCGGCGCCGACAGCGTGCTGCTCGCCTCGGGGATCATCGGCGCCACGGTCATGCCGCACGTCATCTACCTGCACTCCAGCCTGACGACGACGCGGCTGGGCGCCCGCGGCGCGGGGCTGGGCGTGGGCCGGCTGCTCTCGGCGACCCGCGGCGACGTCGTCTCGGCGCTGGTGCTGGCCGGCGTGCTCAACCTGTCGCTGCTGGTGGTGGCGGCGTCGAGCCTGCAGGGGTTCCCCGGCACCGACACGCTGCAGGGCGTGCACGCGCTGATGTCCTCGGAGCTGGGCGCCGGGGTCGCGCTGCTGTTCGCCGTCGCGCTGCTGGGGTCGGGGCTGGCGTCGACGTCGGTGGGCAGCGCCGCCGGCGCGGAGGTGATGCGCGGCCTGCTGCGGCGGCGGGTGCCGCTGCTGGTGCGCCGCGTCGTCACCGTGATCCCGGCGGTGGTGGTGCTCGCCGTCGGCGCGGACCCGAGCGAGGCGCTGGTCGTCTCCCAGGTCGTGCTGTCGCTGGGGATCCCGTTCGCGCTGGTGCCGCTGGTGGTGCTGACCGCCCGCCGGGACGTGATGGGCGAGCACGTCAACCGGCGCGGGACGACGGCGGCGGCCGCGGTGGTCGCCGCCGCCGTCATCACGCTCAACCTGGCCCTGCTGTACCTGACCTTCCTCGGCTGAGCGGAGTCGCCGGGGAACGGTCTCCGCCACCCAGCGACTCCGCTCAGGCCAGCGGCGAGCGGGGCAGCAGGCGGTCGCTGATGATCCGCTTCTGGATCTCGCTGGTGCCCTCGAAGATCGTGGTGAGCCGGGCGTCGCGCCAGTGCCGCTCCACCTGCCGCTCGGTGGTGTAGCCGTTGCCGCCGTGCAGCTGCATGGCCTGGTTGGTCACCCGCACGGCCATCTCGGTCGCCTCGAGCTTGACCATGGCGGCCTCCCGCCCGCAGGGGACGCCGAGGTCGAGCAGGTGCGCGACCTGCCGGTAGAAGGCGCGGCTCTGCTCGATCTGCGCGGCCATCTCCGCCACGGCGAAGCGCAGCGCTTGGAAGTCGCCGATCGGGTGCCCGAACTGCTCGCGCTCCTGCAGGTAGACCACCGAGTCCTCCAGCGCGGCGCGGGCCAGGCCGACGGCGCGGGCGGCGGTGTGCACCCGGGCGGTGTCGAGGAACTCCTTGGCCTTGCGCATGCCGGCCCGGGCCGCCTCCTCACCCTCCCCGTCGGCCGCGTTCGCGTCGTCGAGCACGTTGCCGGCGGGGATGCGGACCCCGTCGAAGGTCAGGTCCCAGGTCAGGAAGCCGTGGTAGCCGACCTTGTCGATCGGGGAGCCGGTCAGCCCCTCGGGGAACTCGCCTCGCTTCTTCTCCAGCAGCAGGGTCCGCAGCCCGCGGGAGCGCGGCTCCCCCTCCTCGGGGTCGCGCTCGCGGACCAGCACCTGGATGAAGTCGGCGGCCTCGGCGTTGCCGCACCAGCGCTTGCGGCCGGTGACCACCCACTCGTCGCCCTCGAGGACGGCGCGGGTCGAGACGCCGGCGAGGTCGGAGCCGGCGTCGGGCTCGGACAGCGCGATCGCGCCGATCCACTCCCCGCGGGCGCTGCGGCGCAGCAGCTCGCGGCGGCGGCCGGCGTCGGGCAGCGTCGTCCCGAGGCCCTGCGCCCGGGCCAGGATGCTCGCGGTGCTCATCCAGGCGCGGGCGAGCTCCTCGGCGACCATGCAGTACTCGAAGACCCCCAGGCCCAGGCCGCCGTCCTCGGCCGGGACGGTGATCCCGAAGTAGCCCAGCTCGGCCAGCCGCTCGAGCAGCGACGCGGGGATCAGCCCCTTCTGCGGGTCCAGCTCGTTGGCGACCGGCAGCACCTCGTCCATGGCGAACCGGCGGGCCTGCAGCTGCAGCGCCTCGCGCTCCGGGGTGTGCCACGGCGGCAGGAGCTCCGGCGGGCGGGCCTCCCGCAGCTCGCTCGACTCCCCGGGTGCGCTGTCGCTCGACGTCATCGTCGCCTCCTGCTCGGCTGCGGCCCACTGTGGCCGCAGGGGGTGCCCGCCGCAGCACGCCGGTATCCGCGGTCGTGATCGACGCCACGGAGATCACAAGGACTTCACAGTTCTCACAGCAATCTGATAGGAACGTCGCCGTGGCCGTCCCCGACCGACTCGACGTGACGCTGCGGCTGGTGCGCAACGCCGGCCGCGCAACGCTGGCCGACCTGGCCGCCCGCCTCGGCGTCTCGGAGATGACCGTCCGGCGCGACCTGGACGCGCTGCAGCGGCGGGGGCTCGTGGAGCGGGTCCGCGGCGGCGCCGTGGCGGTGGCCGAGCCGGAGTCGGCCGCCGGCTTCGCCGCGCGCGCCGGCTGGCAGGCGGGGGTGAAGGACCGGCTGGGCCGGGCGGTGGCCGAGCGGGTGGAGCCGGGCGCGACCGTGCTGCTGGACGCCGGGACGACGACGGTGCACGTCGCCCGCCACCTCGCCGACCGCGCCGCCGCCGGGCACGGGCCGCTCACCGTCGCGGCGCTGAGCCTGCCGGTGGCCGCCGCCCTGGCCGACCGGCCGGGCGTCCGGCTGCTCGTCGTCGGCGGGGAGTCCCGGCCCGGCGAGCAGAGCCTCTCCGGCCCGCTCGCCGCCGCGGTGCTCCGCCAGCTCACCTTCGACCTGTTCGTGATGTCGATCGGCGCGGTCAGCGCGGAGGCCGGCTGGTCGGAGTTCACCCTGGAGGACGCCGCGGTCAAGCAGGTCGCCCTCGCGCAGGCGCGCGAGACGCTGGTCGTGGCCGACGCCTCCAAGCTCGGGGTGCGCGCCTTCGCGTCCGTCGCTCCCCTCGGCGCGGTCGGCCGGCTGGTCACCGACCCCAGCGCCCGGGACCCCCGGCTCTCCCCCGCGGCGCAGGACACCCTCGCCGCCCTCGCCGCAGCCGACGTGGAGGTCGAGTGCGCATGACCGAGCCCCTGATGATCCTGGTCGCCGGCCCCTACCGCGGGGGCACCGGCGACGACCCGGCGCTGATCGCGGCCAACCACCGCGCCATCCAGGAGGCCTGCCTGGCGCTGTTCCGGGCCGGCCACCTCGCGGTGAACGGGGAGGACCTCGCCCTGCCGCTGGCGGAGCTGGCCGGCTCGACTCGGGTCGGCGACGCCGCCTTCGACGAGGTCTTCCACCCGATGGGCCGCCGGCTGGTCGCCCGCTGCGACGCGGTGCTGCGGCTGCCCGGCGCCTCGGCCGGCTCGGACGAGATGGTCGCCCTGGCGCGGGCCCGCGGCGCGGCCGTCTACCGCAGCGTCGACGAGGTGCCGGCGGTGGCGCGGTGACCGGCGCGGTGGTCCCCACCCCCGCTCCCGCTCCCACCGGCGTCCCCGGCGTCGACGTCCCCGACGCCCGCGGGCGGACCGGGCTGCACCTGACCGGTCGGGACCTGACGGGCAACCCGGACGTGCTGATCCGGGACGTCGAGCTGCTGGCCAGCGGCTGGCACGTGCTGCGCCGGACGACGTTCGACCAGCGCCGCCGCGACGGCCGCTGGACCACCGAGCAGCGCGAGACCTACGACCGCGGCAACGGGGCGACGCTGCTGCTGTACGACACCGCCCGGCGGACCGTGCTGCTCACCCGGCAGTTCCGCTACCCGGTCTACGTCAACGGGCACCCCGACGGGCTGCTGGTCGAGGCGGCGGCCGGCCTGCTC
Source organism: Blastococcus sp. SYSU D00868 (assembly GCF_054050575.1). Classification (NCBI taxonomy): domain Bacteria; kingdom Bacillati; phylum Actinomycetota; class Actinomycetes; order Geodermatophilales; family Geodermatophilaceae; genus Blastococcus; species Blastococcus sp. SYSU D00868. Next base: position 88,734 of record NZ_JBJGZO010000005.1, on the reverse strand, counting down.
GACGACCAGGACCCCGAGGCGACGATCCGCCGGGAGGCCGAGGAGGAGCTCGGCGTCGCGGTCGGCGCGCTGACGCACGTGTTCGACGTCTTCATGAGCCCGGGCTCGGTGACCGAGCGGCTGCACTTCTTCGCCGCGCCGTACACCCCGGGCGACCGGGTCTCGGCCGGCGGCGGCGTGGCCGAGGAGGGCGAGGACATCGAGGTGCTGGAACTCGACGTCGACGAGGCCCTGGCCATGGTGGACGACGGCCGGATCGCCGACGCCAAGACGATCATGCTGCTGCAGTGGGCGGCGCTCCGCGGCCCCTTCGCCCCGGCGGGGTCACCGGGCGGCGCGGTCCCGGGCGAGGGCGACGTAGTGGTCGACCAGTGACGGGTCGTCGACGGCGCCGGCGTTGACCGCCTTCTGCGGGTCGACGCCCTGGAACAGCCGCTTGAGCGGGACCTCGAGCCGCTTGCCGGTCTTCGTGTGCGGCACCCCCGGCACCAGGACCACCTCGTCGGGCACGTGCCGCGGGCTGGCCTGGGTGCGGATCGCCTCGCGGATCCGCGCCACCAGGTCGTCGGTCAGCTCCGCGCCGGGCGTCAGCTGCACGAACAGCGGCATCCAGTAGCCGCCGTCGGGCTGCTCGACGCCGAGGACGACGCAGTCGGCGATCTCCGGGATCGACTCGACGGCGGCGTAGATGTCCGCCGTCCCCATCCGGACGCCGCCGCGGTTGAGGGTGGAGTCCGAGCGGCCGGTGATGACGCAGGTGCCCCGCTCGGTGACCTCCAGCCAGTCGCCGTGGCGCCACACGCCCGGCCACGGCTCGAAGTAGGCCTCGCGGTAGCGGGAGCCGTCGGGGTCGGCCCAGAAGTACAGCGGCATGGTCGGCATCGGCTCGGTGACCACCAGCTCGCCGAGCTCGCCGACGACCGGCCGGCCCTCCTCGTCCCATGCCGCCGCGGCCACGCCGAGCATCGGCCGCTGCAGCTCGCCGGCGACGACGGGCAGCAGCAGCGAGCTGCCGATGAAGCCGGTGGCCACGTCCGTGCCGCCGGACAGCGAGCCGAGGAAGACGTCGCGGCCCACCGCGTCGTAGACCCACCGGAACGCCGACGCCGGCAGCGGGGAGCCGGTCGAGCCGATCGCCCGCACGCGGGACAGGTCGTGCGTCTCCCCCGGCCGCAGGCCGGCCTTCTCGCAGGCGGTCAGGTAGCCGGCGCTCGTGCCGAGGTAGGTGACGCCGGTGCGCGCGGCCAGGGCGAACTGCGCGTCGACGGCCGGGTACGCGGGGGCGCCGTCGTGGACCACCACCGTGGCGCCGACCAGCAGCGCCGACGTCGCGATGTTCCACATGATCCAGGCGGTGGAGGCGTACCAGTAGAAGCGGTCGCCGGGGCGGACGTCGCCGTGCAGCGCCAGCTGCTTGTGCTGCTCGAGGACGACGCCGCCGTGGCCGTGCACGATCCCCTTGGGCAGCCCGGTGGTCCCCGACGAGTAGACGATCCACAGCGGCGCGTCGAAGGGCAGCGGCTCGAACTCCGGCTCCTGCTCGCCGGCGACGGCGTCGGCCCAGGCGAGGGCGCCCTCGGGGAGCTCGCCGGGGAAGAGCCGGGGGACGGCGATCGTCGTCCGCACGGTGGGCAGCGCCGCACGCAGCTCGGCGACCACCTCCCGCCGGTCGTGCGGGCGGCCGTTGAACCGGTAGCCGTCGACGGCGACCAGCACCGTCGGCTCGATCTGCGCGAAGCGGTCCAGCACGCTGCGGGTGCCGAAGTCCGGCGCGCACGAGGCCCAGACGGCACCGATCGACGCCGCGCCCAGGAACGCGACGACCGCCTCCGGCACGTTGGGCAGGTAGCCCGCGACCCGGTCGCCGCGGCGCACCCCGAGCCGGCGCAGCGTCGCGGCGAACGCGCCCACCTGGCGGCGCAGCGACGCCCAGGAGACCTCCTCCGGCTCCGCGTCGCCGGCCAGCGCCTCCTCGGTGACCGCGATCAGCGCCGGCGTCGCGTCGGTCGCGTGCCGGAGGGCCTGCTCGGCGTAGTTCACCGTCGTCCCGGGGAACCACTCGGCCCCGGGCATCGCGCGGCGGGTCAGCACCCGGTCGTCGGGGACACCGGGCAGCACGCCGCTCCAGTCGGCGACCTCGGCCCAGAACTCGTCGAGGTGCCCGACCGACCAGCGCCACAGCCGGTCGTAGTCGACGGGGTCGCCGACGTCGACGCCGCGCCGCTCGCGCACCCGTCGGGCGAACTCGGCCAGGCGGGTCGCGCGGATCGACTCCGGCGTCGGCTGCCAGAGGACGTCGTCGGCGGTCACGAGCGCACCCTGCCACCCGCGTCGGCACGTTTCACGTGGCACCACCGCGGCGGTCTCGGTCACGGGGTGTGACCCGTCCGTCCCGTGCTCCACCCGATCGGTGGACGCCTCTCGGCTCGCGCGGGCCGTGCCCCATGTCTCACCCTGCGTAGTAGCGGAACTACGGAGGGCTCATGGACGCGGTGGACGGCGGCGACGGGCGCGGCGCCCGGCTGCGCCGTGCCGCGGTCCGGGCCGCCGTCCGCGCCGCCGTGGTCACCGGGCTCGGCGCCGGGCTGTGGCTCGCCGGCCAGCTGTCGGGGACGGCGGCGGCCGACGAGGGCCCCGGCCTGCTCCCGGGAGCGGTCGGCGCGGTGACCGGGCTGACCACCGGGGTCGCCGAGCCGGTGGTCGACGCGCTGCCGCCGGGACCCGACCTGGTGGCGCCGGGAATCGAGTCCGTGCCGCCCGTGACCGAGGTGGTGTCGCCCGTCCTCGAGCCGGTGCGCACCGCGGTCGTCGCCCCGGTCGTCCGGGCGGTCGCCGACCCCGCGCTCGACCTGCTGGCGCGCACGCCCGCCGCCCCCGTCGCGGACGGCGTCGTCCGGCCCGCCGTGGAGCTGGTCGCCGGGGCCGCGCCGGTGCGGCTGCTGCCGCAGCCGCCGGTCCCGCCGCTGCCGGCCCTGCCGGGCGGCGGGGTGACCGGCGCTCCGGAGCCGGCCCCGGCGGCCGCGGCCGTCACCGCGCCGCCCGCGGCCGTCACCGCGCCGCCCGCGCCCTTGGCGGTCGCCGGGTCGCCCGCGGCCGCCGGACCGGACGCCGCGGCCCGCGCGCTCCTCCCGGCCGGGCCGGCCTCCCCCGGCGCGCCCGCGGTCCCGCTGCCGCCGGCGTCCGTGCCGCCCGCCGTCCCGGCGTCCGGCACCGCCTCCGGCCCGGGCGCCGGCCCGGCCGACCAGCCGGCCGGCGTGCTGCCGGCCCGGATGCTCCCGGCCGGGGCGCCGCTCCGGCTGCCGGCCGGCGGCCCGGCCGCCGCCCTGCCCTGCTCCGCCGCGGCGGACCCCGCCACCTCTCCCGACTGACGGCCGCGCCGCCGGCCCACGTGCCGGCGTCGCGTCCCGCCCCGCCGTCCCGCCTCCGGGACCGGGGACCCAGTCGTCAGGAGGGGTACTCGCATGCACACCTGGATCCGTCGCGGCCTGCAGGCCGCGCTGCTCACCGGCGGCCTGTGGGCCGTCGGCACGGGGGTCGCGTCCGCGGACGACGGCCTCGACGTCACGGTGCCGGTCACCGTGACCGACAACGCGCTCGCCGTGCTCGGCGAGGTCCCCGCACCGGGGATCGACCTGCCCGCCCTGCGCGCCGACGTCGGCGTGGACCTCGGCGCCGTCTCGGTGTCGGTGCCCGTCACGGTCGGCGGCAACGGCGTCGGCCTGCTCGGCACGACCGCCACCCAGGCGCCGGCCACCGCGCCGGCGCCGCGCCCGGCGGACGTCAGCGTCCCGGTCACCGTCGCGGGCAACGCCGTGGGCGTGCTCGGCGACGCGCAGGCGTCCGGCACCGCGCCGGCGCCGGCCGGGCCGGACGGCGGCCTGCTGGGCGTCTCCCTCCCGGTCACCGTCTGCGGCAACGGCGTCGGCCTGCTCGGGACCGGCGAGGGCGGCTGCACGCCCGCGCCGGCCGCACCCGCTGCGCCGGGGACGGGTGGACCCGGTGGGCCGCTCGTCGGCGTCGACGTCCCGGTCACCGTCTGCGGCAACGGCGTCGGCCTGCTCGGGACCGGCGAGGGCGGCTGCACGCCCGCGCCGGCCGGCCCCGGCTCCGGCACCCCCGGCGGTCCGGGCAGCCCGGGCGGTCCCACCGGTCCGGGCGTGGACGTCGACGTCCCGGTGACCGTCTGCGGCACCGGGATCGGCCTGCTGGGCGGCGGCTCGGGCGACTGCGGGGGCGAGGGGCCGGCCGGCCCGGGCACCCCGGACGGCCCCGACGGGCCCACCGCCCCCGGGCAGCCGGGTTGGCCGGCCGGTCCCGGCCGGCCCGGCGACGCGGCCTCCCCTGCGCACTGGGGCGGGCCGGCCGGCGCCTGGTCCGCCCACGCCTGGTCCGCCCACGCCTGGCCCGCCCACGCCTGGCCCGCCGACGCCGGCACCCCGGTCGGGGCCGGCGGGTCGAGCACCTCGGGAGACGGCGCGCTGGCCTACACCGGCGTGGACGTCGCCTCCTGGCTGCTCATCGCGGTGCTCTGCCTGGTCGCGGGCCTCGGCACCGTGGTCGGGCTGCGCCGCCCGGTGGGCGTCGAGCAGGACTGACCGGCACCGGGCCGGCGGCGGGCTCCCCCGGGCGCCCCGCCGCCGGTCCGGCGCGCGCGGACTAGGTTGCTGGTCGTGGCAGCGGCCGATCTGCGGTTCTGGTTCGATCCCGTCTGCCCGTTCGCCTGGCTGACCGGACGGTGGGTGCGGCAGGTCGCCGCCCGGCGCGCGTACCGGGTGGAGTGGCGGTTCGTCTCGCTGCGGCTGCTGAACGCCTCCGTCGACTACGCCGCGCAGTTCCCGCCCGAGTACGAGGCCGGCCACACCGACGGGCTGCACCTCCTGCGCCTGGCCGCGCGCGTCCGGGACGAGCACGGCCCGGAGGCGGTCGACGCGCTGTACCTCGCCCTGGGCGAGCGCATCCACGACGTGCCGCCCGACCGGGCGCCCGCGCCCGGCGAGGGCCGGACGGCGGCGTTCGCGCGGCCGGCCCTGGCGACCGCGGGCCTCCCGGCGCACCTGGCCGCGGCGCTGGACGACGACGGCTGGGACGCCGTCGTGCAGGCCGAGACCGACGAGGCCCTGCGGCTGGCCGGCCGCGACGTGGGGACGCCGATCCTGCAGTTCCGCCCGCCGGACGGGCCGGCGTTCTTCGGGCCGGTGATCAGCCGCGTCCCGGACGGCGACGACGCCCTCGCGCTGTGGGACCACGTCGTCGCGCTGGCCGGCTTCCCGGGCTTCGCGGAGCTCAAGCGCAGCCTGCGCGAGCGGCCGCAGCTGGCCGCCGCCGGCGTCGCTCCCGACGAGGTGGGCCGCGAGGAGGACTGGCACGGTGGCAGCCGTCGGCAGCACCGGTGACCGGGGGAGGGCTGACATGAGCGGACCGGAGAACGAGCGGAACGTGCTGGGCGGCCCGCTGGAGCCGTGCGGCACCGAGCCGATGACCGGCTTCTACCGGGACGGCTGCTGCCGCAGCGGGCCCGACGACCTCGGCCGGCACACCGTCTGCGCGGTGGTGTCGGCCGACTTCCTCGCCCTGCAGCGGGAGCTGGGCAACGACCTGACCACGCCGCGGCCGGAGTACGGCTTCCCCGGCCTGGTCCCGGGCGACCGGTGGTGCGTGGTGGCCGCCCGGTGGCTGCAGGCCTACCAGGCGGGCGCCGCGGCCGGCGTCGTCCTGGCGGCGACCAACGTCCGCGCGCTGGAGGTCCTGCCCCTGGAGGCGCTGCGGCAGCACGCCGTCGACGTGCCGGACGACCTCAGCGGCCTCGACTGACCCCGCCGCCGGGCGTCAGGCCGCGCGCCGGCCGAGCAGGAGGTAGGCCAGCGGGACGGCGCCGGCGGAGCCGGTCAGCGCGATCGCGGTGCCCCAGAGCCACCGCGGGCCGCAGACCTGCGCGGCCGGCCGCCGGCGCAGGTCGCGCAGGGCCACGGCCTTCGCCACCGAGTCGACCACCACCCCCGCCACCACCAGCCGCCGCTGGCCCGCCGTCAGCTCGCCCCACTGCCGCCACCCGGCCATCGACACCCTCCGCCCTCGAGTCCCGCGACGCGCACCGCCGCCGGCGCCAGCGCCAGCGCCGGCGCCCGGCGGCGGGACCAGCCGCCCGGCCGCCGGTCGCGGCGGGCGGGCGCCCCGCCGTCGTCCTCACTCGCCCGGCGGCCGGGTCGCTACGATTCCCGCACCCCGACCGCACCCTCACGACGGGATCCGCAGATGACCACCACGGAGCAGGACGTCCCCGGCACCGGCTCCCCCGCCGGCGTCACCGACAACCTGTGGCTGCACTTCTCCCGGATGAGCAGCTACGCGACGACGCCGCCGCCGGTGATCGTGCGCGGTGAGGGGGCGCGGATCTACGACGACCGCGGGCGCGGCTACCTCGACGGGCTGTCCGGCCTGTTCGTCGTGCAGGCCGGGCACGGGCGCCGCCGGCTCGCCGAGGCCGCCGCACGGCAGGCCGAGCAGCTGGCCTTCTTCCCCGTGTGGTCCTACGCCCACCCCGCGGCCGTCGAGCTCTCCCACCGGCTGGCCGCCGCGGCGCCCGGCGACCTCAACCGGGTCTTCTTCACCACCGGCGGCGGCGAGGCGGTGGAGACGGCGTGGAAGGCGGCCAAGCAGTACTTCCGGCTGACCGGGAAGCCGGGCAAGACGAAGGTGATCAGCCGGGCGCTGGCCTACCACGGGACCACCCAGGGGGCGCTGTCGATCACCGGGCTGCCGGCGCTCAAGGAGCCCTTCGAGCCGCTGGTCCCCGGCACGTTCCGGGTGCCCAACACCAACATCTACCGGGCGCCCGTGTTCGGCGACGACCCCAAGGCCTTCGGCCGGTGGACCGCCGACCAGATCGAGCAGCAGATCCTGTTCGAGGGCCCCGACACCGTCGCCGCCGTCTTCCTCGAGCCGGTGCAGAACGCCGGCGGCTGCTTCCCGCCGCCCCCCGGCTACTTCGACCGGGTGCGGGAGATCTGCGACCGCCACGACGTCCTGCTCGTCAGCGACGAGGTGATCTGCGCCTTCGACCGGCTCGGCACGACCTTCGCCTGCGAGAAGTTCGGCTACGTGCCGGACATGATCACCTGCGCCAAGGGGATGACCTCGGGCTACTCGCCGATCGGCGCGATGATCGCCTCCGACCGGGTGATGGAGCCCTTCCTGCAGGGCACCGCGACCTTCGCGCACGGCTACACCTTCGGCGGCCACCCGGTGAGCGCGGCGGTCGCGCTGGAGAACCTCGACCTGCTCGCCGAGGAGGGGCTGGGCCGGCGGGTGCTGGAGAACGAGGCCGCGTTCCGCGCGACGCTGGAGCGGCTGCTGGACCTGCCGATCGTCGGCGACGTCCGCGGCGACGGGTACTTCTACGGGATCGAGCTGGTCAAGGACAAGGCGACCAAGCAGACCTTCGACGCCGCCGAGTCGGAGCGGCTGCTGCGCGGGTTCCTCTCCGGCGCGCTGTTCGAGGCCGGCCTCTACTGCCGGGCCGACGACCGCGGCGACCCCGTCGTCCAGCTCGCGCCGCCGCTGATCTGCGGGCAGGCGGAGTTCGACGAGATGGAGCAGATCCTGCGCGGGGTGCTCACCGATGCCTGGTCGCAGCTCTGACGGCCCGGGCGCCCGGAGGCCCCCGGGCCGGTCAGTCCCCCGCGGCCGGCGGCACGCAGAGCACCGGCCGGGTGGACAGGTGCAGCAGCCGGTAGGAGACCGAGCCGAGGATCGCGCCGCGCAGCGGGCTCTCGCCGTAGGTGCCGACGACGATCACCTGCGCGTCGTGCCGCTCCGCGGCGTCGAGCAGCGCCTGCACCGGCTTCTCGTCCAGCAGCTCGACGACCACCGGCACCCCGCTGGCCTCGGCGTCGGCGGCGGCGTGCGCGACCGTCGCCCGGCCGAGCTCGGCCAGCGCCTCGGCGTGCACCGCCGCCTCCTCGCCCACCACCCCGGGCGGGGCCGCCCCGTAGACGACCACCAGGGGCACGTCGAAGCGCTGCGCGACCTCGATGGCCAGCTGCAGCGCCCGGCGCGCGCCCGGCGACTCGTCATATCCCAGAACGACGGTCACCGGGCCTCCACGTCCTCGGCCACCGTCGGCCGCTCGTCCCAGAACCGGGGGCTGACGTACCGCCAGACCAGCATGATCACCACGCCGATGAGCATGACGACCACCCCGATCACCAGGGGCGGCCCGAGGCCGAACCACGACTCGCCCAGGTTCGAGTTGGCCGGGTCGGACAGGTCGACCACCGACTCCACCAGCAGCCAGATCAGCAGCCCCGCCCCGACCAGCGGGCCGAGCCCGATGAGCAGGAACGACCTGGCGCTGCGCAGCAGCTGCCGCCGGTAGAAGACCGCGCACGCGATCCCGGTCAGCGAGTAGTAGAAGGCGATCAGCAGCGACAGCGCGGTCAGCGAGTCGAACAGCGCGTTCTCGCTGATCAGCGTGACCACGACGTACCAGACGGCCGCGATGCCGGCGACCCACCAGGTCGAGACGTCGGGGGTGCGGAAGCGCGGGTGCACGTGCCCGAAGGTGCGCGGCAGCGCCGCCCGCCGGGCCATCGACAGGCCGGTGCGCGAGGCCGGGATGATCGTGGTCTGGGTGGAGGCCAGCGCCGCTGTCGCCACCGAGAGCAGCAGCACCCAGTCCCAGCCGCCCAACACCTCGGTGCCGAGCAGCGCGAAGATGAACTCCTCCTCGCCCTCGTTCTCGGCGAGGAACTCGGTGCCCGCGAAGGCCACCACCGCGTACGCCACGGCCAGGTAGGTCACCAGCAGCACGACGGTGGACCAGACGGCCGCCTTGCCCGGGGCGGTCGCGGAGTCCTCGGTCTCCTCGGTGAGGTTGACCGCCGACTCCCAGCCCCAGTAGGCGAAGACGCCGAGCAGCAGCCCGCCGGTCAGCGCGGCGCCGCCCTCGGCGAACGGGTCCAGCCAGGACAGCGACGGGGTGAGGGCGCCGGCCAGCCCGTCGTCGGCCAGCGCCTGCCACAGCGCCGCGACCGCGAACACCAGCAGGGCGCCCACCTGGGCGAGGATCAGCACGTTCTGCACCCGCGCCGACAACTCGGTGCCGATCACGCAGATCGCCGTCATCACCACGATGACGAGCACGACCAGGACCGTCACCCACGCCGTGGACTCGGCGATCGAGTCCAGGCCGACGGTGAGCAGGGTGAACCGGACGGCGGTGTCGGCCAGCGAGCCGACGACCAGGACGCCGGTCATCGTGATCGCCCAGCCGCCGATCCAGCCGAGCCAGGGCCCCATCGCGCGGGTGACCCAGGAGAACGTCGTCCCGCAGTCCTGGTCGACCCTGTTCAGGTAGTAGAACGCCGAGGCGATCAGCGCCATCGGCACGAAGGAGGCCAGCAGCACCCCGGGCGCGTACACCCCGACCAGGGCGACGACCGGTCCGATGATCGCGGCCAGCGAGTAGGCGGGCGAGGTCGAGGCCAGGCCGATGACGAGCGCGTCGAGGAAGCCGATCGCGTCGGGCTTGAGGCCGGGCTGCGCCTGGCCCGCCGACACCGACGCCCGGTCCCGCGCCTCGGTCACGGGAGCACCTGTAGTGCCGTCATGCCACGGTTATCGCAGCCGTTGCCGCTGTGCACAAGCCATCTCCACATTCGAAGTCCTGTACTGCGACGGAAGCCGTCGCCTACGGTGGGCCGCTCACCCGGCGGAGGGAGACCCCCGTGCGCATCCTGCTGGTCGGTGCCGGCGGCGTCGGCAGCGCGATCGTGGGCATCGCGGCCCGCCGCGCGTTCCCCGAGGCCGTCGTCGTCGCAGACTACGACCCGGCCCGGGCGGGCAAGGCCGTCGCCGCGGTCGGCGACGCCCGGTTCACCGCCGCCCGCGTGGACGCCGCGGACGAGGGCGCCGTCGCGTCCCTGCTGGCCGAGCACCGCTGCGACGTGCTGCTCAACGCCACCGACCCGCGCTTCGTCATGCCGCTGTTCCGGGCCGCGCTGGCCGGCGGGGCGACCTACCTGGACATGGCCATGTCGCTGTCGCGCCCCCACCCCGAGCGGCCGCACGAGCTGCCCGGCGTCAAGCTCGGGGACGAGCAGTTCGCCCTGGCCGACCGGTGGGCGGCGCGCGGGCAGCTGGCCCTGGTCGGCATGGGGGTGGAGCCGGGGCTCTCCGACGTCTTCGCCCGCTACGCCGCCGACCACCTGTTCACCGCGATCGACGAGCTCGGCGTCCGGGACGGCTCGGACCTCACGGTGCGCGGCCACGGCTTCGCCCCGTCCTTCAGCATCTGGACCACGATCGAGGAGTGCCTCAACCCGCCGGTGGTGTGGGAGCGCGACCGCGGCTGGTTCACCACGCCGCCGTTCAGCGAGCCGGAGGTCTTCGACTTCCCCGGCGGCATCGGCCCGGTCGAGTGCGTGAACGTGGAGCACGAGGAGGTGCTCCTCATGCCCCGCTGGGTCGACGCCCGGCGGGTGACGTTCAAGTACGGCCTGGGCAGCCACTTCATCGAGGTGCTGAAGACGCTGCACGAGACCGGGCTGGACTCCACGGAGCCGGTCCGCGTGGGCGACGTCGAGGTCTCCCCCCGCGACGTCGTCGCCGCCGCGCTGCCCGACCCCGCGACGCTCGGCGAGTTCATGGAGGGGCGCACCTGTGCCGGGCTGCTGGTCACCGGCACCGGGACCGACGGCCGGCCGCGCCGGGTCTACCTGTACCACCTGGTCGACAACGCCTGGTCGATGGCGGAGTACGGCGCGCAGGCCGTCGTCTGGCAGACCGCCGTGAACCCGGTCGTCGCGCTGGAGCTGCTCGCCACGGGGGTGTGGCGGGGCGCCGGCGTGCTCGGGCCCGAGGCCTTCGACGCCGTCCCCTTCCTGGAGCTGCTGACCGCCTACGGCAGCCCGTGGGCGATCCGCGAGGGCGGCTGACCCGGCTCAGCACTCGGCGGCGAACGCCTCGTCGAGCACGTCGAGCGCCTCGGCGAGCAGGTCGGCCCCGATCACCAGCGGCGGCAGGAACCGCAGCACGTTGCCGTACGTGCCGGCGGTGAGGACGACGACCCCGCGGGCGTGGCAGGCCCGCGCGAGCCGGCCGGTCAGGGCGGGGTCCGGCTCCAGCGTGCCGGGGCGGACCAGCTCGACCGCGAGCATCGCCCCGCGCCCGCGCACGTCCCCGACGGCCGGGTGCCGCTCCTGCAGCGCCCGCAGCCGGGGCAGCATCGCCGCCTCGATGGCCCGCGCCGCGCCCGCGAGGTCCTGCGCGCGCATGGTCTCGAACGCGGCCAGCGCCGCCGCGCACGCCAGCGGGTTGCCGCCGTACGTGCCGCCGAGCCCGCCGGGGTGGACGGCGTCCATCACCTCCGCCCGCCCGGTGACCGCGGCCAGCGGCAGCCCGCCGGCGATGCCCTTGGCCAGCGTGACCAGGTCCGGGACGACGCCCTCGTGCCCGCAGGCGAACCAGTCGCCGGTGCGGCAGAAGCCCGTCTGGACCTCGTCGGCGACCAGCAGCGCCCCCGACGCGCGGCACCACTCGGCCACGGCCGGCAGGAACCCCGGCGCCGGGACGACGAAGCCGCCCTCCCCCTGGATCGGCTCGACCAGCACCGCGGCCACGTTCGCGCCGCCGATCTGCGTCTCCACCGCGCGCAGCGCCCGGGCCGCGGCCTCGGCTCCGGTCATGCCCGCCGGGTCGCGGAAGGGGTAGGACATCGGCACCCGGTACACCTCGGGCGCGAACGGCCCCATGCCGTACTTGTAGGGCATGGCCTTGGCCGTCAGCGCCATCGTGAGGTTGGTGCGGCCGTGGTAGGCGTGGTCGAACACGACGACGGCGGAGCGCCCGGTCGCCATCCGGGCCACCTTGACGGCGTTCTCGACCGCCTCGGCGCCGGAGTTGAACAGCGCCGACCGCTTCGCGGAGTCGCCCGGCGTCAGCGCGGCCAGCTCCTCGCAGACCGCGACGTAGCCCTCGTACGGCGTGACCATGAAGCAGGTGTGGGTGAACGCGGCCACCTGCTCCTGCACCGCCGCGACCACCCGCGGCGCCGCGTTGCCCACGCTCACCACGGCGATCCCGGAGCCGAGGTCGATGAGCGAGTTGCCGTCGACGTCGACGAGCACGCCGCCGCCGGCGCGCTCGACGAACACCGGCAGCACCGACGACACCGCGGCGGTCACCGCCGCGGCGCGCCGGGCCGCCAGCTCCCGCGAGCGCGGCCCGGGCACCTCGGTGACGAGGCGGCGCTCCTGCACCGGGTCCTGCGCGCGGGCCAGCACGTCGGTCATCGGGAACCTCCTCGGGTGTGGCCCCCCTGCAGGGGCCCGCTGCGGGCTCGCGAGCGGTGGGGGGCAGGGGGGTCCTCCATCAGCCGAACGCGGGCATGACCTCGTCGTGGATCAGCCGCAGCTGCTCCTCCACCGTGGCCACCCCGGGCAGCTCGCGCCCGGTGAACGCCTTGACCATCGAGGCGTCGGTGATCGCGGCGATGAGGTGGTTGACTCCGGTCGGCTGGATCTCCTTGATCTTGGCCGTCACCTCGTCCGGGGTCCCGGCGAAGGACAGCTTCTCGGTGATCTCCGGCGTGGTCAGCTCGACGCCGCGGGCGAGGTCGCCGCCGGCGATGGCGTCGATGATCGGCTGCAGGCTGGCCGGGTCGACGCCGTTGCGCTCGAGCTGCTCGGCCGGCATGGAGGAGGCGTAGATGCCGACCATGCTGCGGGCGGCGTCCTTGGCCGCGGCCGAGTCCCGGCCCACGGAGACGACCACCCAGGCGCCGAAGTCCAGCGTCGTCCAGTCCTTGCCGGCCCGCTCCGCGCCGACCCGCAGGTGCTCGGCGGCGTACTCGTAGGCCTCGCGGGTGTAGCTGAGCGCGTGGTGGCAGCCGTCGGAGTGCTCGGCGGCGGCCTCGAACGACCGCGGCCCGCGCATGGCGCCCATCTTCACCGGCACCCGCTCCTGCACCGGCCGGGCGAAGGTGAACAGCCCGTCGTAGCGGAAGAACTCGCCGTCGAAGGTGATCGCGCCGTCGTCCAGCAGGGTGCGGACGACCTGCACGCCCTCGATCACCCGGGACAGCGGCTTGGTGTCCTTCCAGTCGATCTTGTACTCGGCGAGCAGCCCGAAGTTGCCGCTGGAGAGCACCACCTCGGCCCGGCCGCCCGTGAGCTCGTCGAGTGTGGCGGCGGCCTGCGCGATGAGCGTCGGCTCGCGCAGCGTCACCGACGACACGCTGGGCCCCATCCGGATGCGGCTGGTCCGCGCCGCCGCGGCGGCGAACAGCAGCCACAGGTCCTTGTGCCAGGTCTCGTCGGCCGCGTAGACGGCGTGGAAGCCGAGCTCGTCGGCCACCTCGATCGCCCGCAGCGACTCCTCGAGCGGGTAGTCGGGCAGCATCGCGTAGCTGAACCTCATCGGATCTCCTCACTGGGGACGGGGGGCTGGCTGCGGCGGATCTGCTGGAGGCGGGCGGCGACCTCGCGCGCGTCGCCCTCGGGGATGCCGTCGGACCGGGCGTCCGGCCGTGCGACGAGCAGGTAGAGGAGGCCGGCGAGGGCCACGATCGCCAGGCCGATCGCGACGATCCACCGGTCGAGGAACGTCTCGGTGCCCGGCGCGGGCTTGACGAGCAGGACGATGGCGAACAGGCCGTAGGCCAGGGCCAGCACGTTGACGGCGAGGCCGGCCCGGCCCAGGTTCCAGCGCCCGGCGGGGCGCCAGCCCATCAGCCGCTGGCGCAGCGCGGCGAGCACGACCGACTGGAACGCGACGTAGATGCCGCAGACGGCGAAGGCGGTGACCCGGGCGAGGGAGTCCGGCTGCCAGTAGACGTACAGGCAGATGACCATCGGCACGACGCTGACCACGACGAGCGCGTTCGCCGGGACCGAGTGCCGCTCGGACACCGTCGCCAGCCACCGGCTGCCCGGCAGCATCCGGTCGCGGCCGAAGGCGTAGAGCAGCCGGCTGCCGGCCGCCTGCAGCGAGAGCACGCAGGAGACGAACGCGGTGACGGCGACGACGAGGAAGACCTTTGAGCCCGCGGTGCCGAGGGAGTCCTCGAGGATGGCCGGGATGGGGTCGGGGTCCTCGCCGGCCACGATGGCCGGCAGGTCCGGCGCGGCGAGCACGTAGCCGGCGTAGGAGAGCAGGCCGGACACGCCGCCGACGAGGATCGTCAGGATCATGGCCCGCGGGATCCGCCGGGTCGGGTCGGAGACCTCCTCGGCGACGTCGCCGCAGGCCTCGAAGCCGTAGAAGAGGAACAGCCCGGACAGCGCGGCGGCGAGGAAGGTGACGAGGTAGGCGTCGTCCCCGCCGGCGCCCATCGAGTCGAAGAAGACCGAGAACGGCTGCTCGCGCTGGAACAGCAGCAGGTACAGCCCCAGGACGATGACGCCGACCAGCTCGGCGGCCAGGCCGATCTTCGCCGCCCGCGCCAGCACCCGGGTGCCGCCGAGGTTGAGGGCGAAGGCGACGACGAGGAGCCCGACCGCGGTGAGCAGCACGACGCCGGGTGTCGCCGTGACGTCGAACAGCGCGGCGACGAACCCGCCGCCGAACTCCGCCACCGCGGTGATCGTGACGATGACCGCCCAGATGTAGACCCAGGAGACCAGCCACGCGTAGCGCCGGTTCCACAGCCGCCGGGTCCACGGGTAGATGCCGCCGGCCAGCGGGTACTGGGAGACGACCTCGCCGAACACCAGCGCCACCAGCAGCTGGCCGGCGCCGACGATGACGATCCACCAGATCGCCGGCGGGCCGCCGATGCTCAGGCTGTAGGCCCACAGCGAGTACACGCCGACCAGCGGCGACAGGTAGGTGAAGCCGAGCGCCATGTTCGCCCACAGGCCCATGCCCCGGTCGAACTCGCCGCGGTAGCCGAGGGCGGCCAGCTGCGTCTCGTCCTCCGAGCCGGAGCGCTCCGGAGGCACGGGTGGAACGGCGGAGCGGGTCACCGGGATCACCTCGCAGGTCGAGGAGCGCGGGGACCGGGCCGACCGGCCCGGCCTGTGGCACGGGTCACACGGTGCGGCGAAACCTATAGAGCCACAGGTCTGCGGGCAAGGGCCCCGCACCCGCGTCTCAGGGGCGGGGTGGCCGGTCGAGCAGGTGCAGCCGCCACGGCAGCCCCGGCAGGGGCGCCCCCTCGGCGGCGGGCAGGTCCGGGGCGAGGGCGCCGACCAGCCACCGCGCGGAGGTGGACAGCACCACCCGCCCGTCGGCGCCGACGACGGCGAAGGACCCGCCGGCGGTGCCGAGGACGCCGAGCACGTGGGCCTCGAACCGGCTCACCGGCACGTCCGCCCCGACGACCCCGAGGAAGCGCCCGCCGGCGACCACCGGCGCGGTCAGCGTCAGCAGGTAGCGGCCGGTGCCGTGCACGTCGACGTAGGGGCCGACCACGTGCCGGGCCCCGGTGGCCCGCGGGACGGCGAACCAGTCCGCGGCCGGGTAGTCGTAGAAGCCGGCGCTGCCCGGGCGCAGGTCGGGGTGCAGCGCGGCGGGCCGGTCGTGCGCCCCGTCGTCCTGCCACCACAGCAGCCGCAGGCCGCGGTCGGCGCGCGGGGCCGCCACCAGGCCCAGCCCGGCCGCCGGCGTCCCCGGCTCGGCCAGCAGCGCCCGCGCCCGCTGCTCCAGCGCCGCCCCGCCGTCGTCGGCCCGGCCGGGGGCCACGCCGAGGACGACCCGGGCCGGCGGGTCGAGCGCGGCCACCGCGGCGAAGACCCGCTCGACCGCGCCGGCGACGACGGCGGCGACCGCCGCGCCCTCCCCCGGCAGCACGGTCACCGCGCCGCCGGCACCGGCCGGGGACCTGCCTCGGGTCCGGTCCCGGCCTCGGCCTCGGGCGGGGCGGCGCCGCGCAGCCGGGCCAGGTGCAGGTCCACGGCCCAGCGGGTGCGCCGGTCCACCGCCCGCTCGGTGAGCTCGCGGGCACGGGCGGCGTCGCGCGCCTCGACGGCGTCGACGACCGCGCGGTGCCCGGCGACGATGTCGGCCAGCAGCTGCGGCGCGTCCGCGGGCGGCCACGGCAGCTGCCCCAGCTCCAGGTGCAGCTCCATCTCCTGCATGGTCAGCCGCACCGACTGGGCGCAGGCCGCCATCTCCACGTAGTACCGCCCGTCGGCCCGCCGCTGACCGGTGGTCGAGGCCTCGCCGGCCAGCCGGTCGACGACCTCGCGCAGCCGGGCGATCTCCCGCGGCGAGGCGCGCCCGGCGGCCAGCCGCGCCGCGGCCGCCGCCACGGCGGCGTGCACGTCGCCCAGGTCGCGGACGTCGGCGGTGCCCAGCCGGGCCAGCCGGGCGCCGGCCAGCTCGGCGAGGACGTCGTCGCGGGCCCGCACGAAGCTGCCCCCGCCGCGGCCCCGCCGGGTCTCGACCAGCCCCAGCCCGCGCAGCTCGGCCAGCGCGTCGCGCAGGGTCACCGTCGAGACGTTGAGCAGCGGCGCGAGGTCGGCCTCCGCGGGCAGCTGCTCGCCGTCCCCGAGCAGCCCGAGCGCGATGGCGCTGCCCACTCGGCGGACGACGGCCTCGCTGCGCGGTGCGCCGTCGTCCAGCGGGGCGAACACCGCCCGCCGCGCGTCCCCGCTGAGCAGCTGCACCGCGCCCCCTCCCGGTCGGGCCCAGTCTGCTCCGGCCCTTGACCATTGAACCCATAGGTTTGCGCCACTAGCGTGACCACACCTGCCCCGCTGTGACGAGGAGCACACCCGTGACCCAGGTGCAGCCCGAGAAGGTCCCGCAGCCCCGGCCCGGCAGCGACGCCCCCGACGCGCTCGCCGCGCCCTTCACCCCCGGCGTCCCGGCCAACCCCCCGGAGCTGATCGGCTTCCCCGAGACGCTCGCCGCCCCCCTCCCCGAACCGCCGGCCGACCCACGCACCCGGGAGTTCGTCGAGGAGTGGCGCAACGCCGCCTACAACTGCTTCTCCTCCGGCCACAAGTTCTGCCGCGAGGTCTGCCCGGTGACCCAGGTGGAGCGCAACGAGTCGTGGACGCCGACGGCCTTCCACGCCAACGTCGTCGCCATGGAGCGCGGCGACCTCGACATCGCCGACGTCGCCGCCGACTACGTCAACTGCACCCAGTGCGGCGCCTGCGAGCTGCGCTGCCCGAACACCCTGTTCACCGGCGACTTCTACCGGTTCCGCACCCGCACGGTCGACGTCGTCAAGGCGGTGCGGGCGCTGGCCGTCGACAGCGGCGTGCACCAGCCGAACTGGCGGGTGTGGAATGAGCGCACCGACCTGCGCACCCACGAGCCCGTCCTCGGCGAGACCCCGGTCGGGCAGGACACCGTGCGCGACTGGGCGGCCGGGCTGGACCTGCCGGTCGGCGGGGAGACGGTGCTGTTCGTCGACTGCGAGGCCGCGTTCTACCGCACGTCGGTGCCGCGCGCGGTCGCCCAGATGCTGCAGATGGCCGGCTACGAGTTCGGGCTGATGCGCGAGCAGTGGTGCTGCGGCGGGCCGGCGGCCGAGATGGGCTACACCGAGCAGGCGGAGCGGTTCGCCCGGCACAACCTCGACGACTGGCGGGCCAGCGGCACCCGGCGGGTGCTGGTGCTCGACCCGCACGACTACATCAGCTTCACCGAGGACTACCCCCGCTACTTCGGGGCGGAGTTCGACATCGAGGTCGTGCTGGTGCTCGACGTCCTCGCCGGGCTGGTCCGCGAGGGGCGGCTGACCCCGACCGTGCCGATCGACCGGGCCGTGACCTACCACGACCCGTGCCGGCTCAACAAGCGCAAGGGCATCTGGGCCGAGCCGCGGGAGCTGCTGCGCGCCATCCCCGGCCTGCGGTTCACCGACGTCGACCGGGTCACCCAGTGGTCCTACTGCTCCGGGGGCGGCGGCGGCCTGCCGATCGAGAAGCCCGAGCTCACCGCGCGGATCAGCGCCCACCGCATGGAGCACGCCGCCCGGCTGGACGTCGACACCCTGGTCAGCGCCTGCCCGTGGTCCGAGCGGCCGCTGTCGGAGGCCGGCGACGCGCAGGACATCGACGTCGTCGACCTGCACGAGCTGCTCGCGCAGTCCCTCGGCATCGACGTCGGCGGCTCCCGCGGGGAGGTCGGGGACCGGCGGCTGGCGACCGAGCGCGGCGGCACCCCCGGCCGGGCCCGCCGCACCCGGGGGCACTGCGACGGCGACGGCGCCTGCGGCTGCGGCATGGGGGGCCACTGATGACCGCCACCCTGCCCGGCCGGCTGGACACCCCGCCGCTGGAGGGCGAGCGGCTGGACCTGCTGCTCACCGCGCTGCGCGGCGTGCTGGCCGAGGACCAGGTGCTCACCGGCAAGCCCGACCGCTGGAACCGGGCCCGGGTGCCCGCGCCGTTCCCGGTGCACCGCTGGTCGGAGCGGGTGCCCGACGTCGTCGTCCTGCCCACCTCCACCGAGCAGGTGGCCGCGGTGGTGCGGATCGCCAACGACCTGCGGGTGCCCGTCGTGCCGCGGGACGGCGGGACCGGCCTCACCGACGGCGCGGTGCCGCTGCGCCGCGGCATCGTCGTCGACGTCAAGCGGATGAACCAGGTGCACGAGCTGGACCTGGAGAACCGGACGGTCACCGTCGGCACCGGGATCAACATGCTCAAGCTCAACGAGCGGCTGGCCGCGCACGGGCTGATCTACCCCGACGACCCGGCGTCCTACCCGTGCTCGCTGGTCGGCGGGCGGATCGGCACCAGCGGCTGGTCGCTGATCGGCTCCCGGTACGGGCACACCCGCGACCTGGTGCTCAGCTTCGACCACGTGCTGCCCACCGGCGAGGTCGTCCACGTCGGCGACGGCATCGGCGGCAAGGTGAGCAAGTCCTCCAGCGGCTACCAGCTCAAGCACCTGTTCATGGGCCACCAGGGCACCCTCGGCATCGCCACCCGGGCGACGCTGAAGCTGTACCCGAAGCCGGAGGCCGAGCTGTCGCCGTTCTGGGCCTTCGACGACTACGACGCCGCCTACCGGTTCACCGGCGCGCTGGCCCGCGCCGGCGTGGCCACCTTCGCCGGCGCGGTGCTGTTCGACGAGTACAAGGTCGCCTACCTGCGGCGCGACGACGAGGCCTACATCCCGCAGCCGGCCGACGTGCGGGCGCTGGTCTGCGCGGTGCTCTACGGCTACGAGGACGAGGTGCGCGCCGGCGGCCGCCGGCTGTTCCGCATCGCCCGGGAGCACGGCGCCCGCTACCTGGGCGACGAGATCTCCGAGGGCGACTGGGCGGCCCGGCACGACCGCTACGCCACCCCGCTGCACGGGCGGACCAAGGCCGGCCAGGTCGTGCCGATGTCCTGGCACTGCGAGGACGCCGCGATCCCGTACTCCAAGGTGCCGGCGGTGACCAGGGCCTGGCACGACGTCGTGGCCGACCTGCGGCGGCGCACCGACGTGTTCGACGACTGGGGGATGTTCGCCTACACCTCGGCCGACACCGGCGTCGACTACCTCACCGAGATCGACGTCGGCATCTGGGAGCAGCGCCTGGACGACGCCGCCTGGTCGGCGTGGGTGCAGGCCAAGAAGGACATCGCGGCCGCGGCGATCGCCGTCGGGGGCTCGATCAGCGCCTGCCACGGCTCCTGCCGCGAGGGCGAGGTGGACCTGGTGCCCGAGGAGCTCGGCCGCGGCTTCGACGTGATGCTGCAGGTCAAGCGGGCGCTGGACCCGAACAACGTGATGAACCCCGGCAAGTACCTGCTCGACCGCGCCTACGAGGAGGGAGACGGCCGTGCCCACTGAGGACCCCCCGCCCACGCCGCCGCCGAACCCCGAGGGCCCCCGGTCCGCCGCGCCCTACCGGTTCGCCGAGCAGCACACCCCGCCGCCGGCCGGGCCCGCCAGCGAGGTCGCGCGGACGACGTTCGAGCACGTCTACGAGGTCGACCCGCGGCTGATGGAGCAGCACGTGCTCCAGCAGGTCTTCCCCAACTGGGACACCCTGCGGATCATGCGCAGTCGGCACGAGCACCTGACCTGGATGCACCGGCACTTCGCCGAGCGGGTCGTCGCGGGGTCGGAGCTGCTCGCCGAGGTGGAGGCCGAACACCGGGCCGGACACCAGGCCGAGGACCGAGCCGGAGGGAGCACGGCGTGAGCGAGAAGACCGAGCTGCGCAACGTCGTCGGCGGCAAGCCCGCCGACACCGCGGAGGGGCGGCGCACCGACCTGGTCGACCCGTCCACCGGGGAGGTGTTCGCCAGCGCGCCGCTGTCCGGTCCCGAGGACGTCGACCGCGCCTACCGGGTGGCCGCCGAGGCCTTCGAGACGTGGCGGGACACCACGCCGTCCGAGCGCCAGCGGGCGCTGCTGCGGCTGGCCGACCTGGTCGAGGAGCACGCCGAGGAGCTCGTCGCCCTGGAGAGCCGCAACACCGGCAAGCCGATCGGGCTGACCGCGAGCGAGGAGATCCCGCCGATGGTCGACCAGATCCGCTTCTTCGCCGGCGCCGCGCGCACGCTCGAGGGCAAGGCGGCCACCGAGTACATGGCCGGGCACACCTCGTGGGTGCGCCGCGAGCCGATCGGCGTCGTCGGCCAGGTGACCCCGTGGAACTACCCGATGATGATGGCGGTCTGGAAGATCGCGCCGGCGCTGGCCGCGGGCAACACCGTCGTCCTCAAGCCCTCGGACACCACGCCGGTCACCACCGTGCGGCTGGCCGAGCTGGCCGCCGAGGTGCTGCCGCCCGGCGTGCTCAACGTCGTGTGCGGCGACCGGGACACCGGCCGGGCGCTGGTCGAGCACCCGATCCCCCAGCTGGTGGCCATCACCGGCTCGGTGCGGGCCGGCATGGAGGTCGCCGGCGCCGCCGCCCGCGACGTCAAGCGGGTGCACCTGGAGCTCGGCGGCAAGGCGCCGGTCGTGGTCTTCGACGACGCCGACCTCGAGGCCGCGGCCGAGGCGATCGCCGTCGCCGGCTACTTCAACGCCGGGCAGGACTGCACCGCCGCCTCCCGCGTGCTGGCCGGCCCGGGCATCCACGACGACTTCGTCGCCGCCCTCACCGAGCAGGCCCGCAACACCGCCACCACGTACGCCAACGGCGCCGGGGACGAGGACGCGCTGGTCCCGCCGGTGAACAACGCCGACCAGCTCGCCCGGGTGACCGGCTTCCTCGACCGGGCGCCGGACCACGCCGAGGTCACCGTCGGCGGGCACCGGCAGGGCGACCACGGCTTCTTCGTCGAGCCGACCGTCGTGGCCGGACTGCGCCAGGACGACGAGATGGTGCAGCGCGAGGTCTTCGGCCCGGTGATCACCGTGCAGCGGTTCACCGACGAGGACGAGGCGGTGCGCTGGGCCAACGGCGTCGAGCTGGGGCTGGCCTCCAGCGTGTGGACCCGCGACTTCGGCCGGGCGATGCGGATGAGCAAGCGGCTGGACTTCGGCTGCGTGTGGATCAACGCGCACATCCCGCTGGTCGCGGAGATGCCGCACGGGGGCTTCAAGCACTCCGGCTACGGCAAGGACCTGTCGCTCTACGGCCTCGAGGACTACACCCGCGTCAAGCACGTCATGGCGAACATCGAGTCGTGAGCGGAGTCGCTCGAGCGCGGTTCCGGCGCTCGAGCGACTCCGCTCAGGCCTGGGGGCGCCGGGTGCCCCAGGTGTAGGTCTGCTTGCGCAGCCCCAGGTAGACGAACGTCTCCGTGGTCTCCACGTTCTCCACCCCGCGGATCCGGCTGACCGTCTCCAGCAGCCGGTCGTCGTCCTCGCAGACCACCTCGACCAGGACGTCGAACGAGCCGGCGGTGACCACCACGTAGTCGACCTCGTCGAAGGCGGCCAGCGCGTCGGCGACCCTCCGGGCGTCCCCGCGGGCGCGCACGCCGACCATCGCCTGCCGGGGGAAGCCGACCTGCATGGGGTCGGTGACGCCGACGATCTGCACGACGCCGGTGTCCAGCAGCCGCTGCACCCGCTGCCGGACGGCGGCCTCGCTCAGCCCGACCGCGGCGGCGATCCGCGCGTAGGAGCGGCGGCCGTCCTGCTGCAGCTGCTCGATGATCGCCCGCGACACGTCGTCGAGCGCCAGGCCGGGCCGGGTCGTCACGCCCACCGCCTCTCCGCCGCGGATCCGTCGACCGGGGGCGGCCGCGGCGCGGGCGAGCGTATCCGCCGCCGGCGGCCGGTGACGGCGGGGTGCCGCGTCGCCCGATCCGCCAGTAAGGTGAGCCTCACCTACTCGATTCCCTGCAGTCCGTCCCCCTCCGCCGTCCGTCCGGGAGCCGCCGTGAGCGCCGTGACCGACGCCGCGGCGCCCGACGCCCCCGCCCCCGCGGCCGCGGCGGTCGCCGACTCGCGCCGCGGGCTGCTGCGGGGCACCGGCGGGCGGGCGGCCACGCTGCTGGTCCTGCTGGCGCTGCTGGGAGTCGCCGCCGCACTGAGCGTCGCCGTCGGCTCGCGGTCGATCCCCCTCGGGACGGTCTGGGAGGCGCTGACCACCCCGGGCCTGGGCACCGAGGAGGCGGTCGTCGTCCGCGAGCTGCGGGTGCCGCGGACCCTGCTCGGGCTCCTGGTGGGGCTGGCCCTCGGCGCGGCCGGCGCGCTGACCCAGGGCCACACCCGCAACCCGCTGGGCGACCCGGGCCTGCTCGGGGTCACCGCCGGGGCGTCGTTCGCCGTCGTCCTGTCCATCTGGCTGCTCGGTGTCGGCACGCCGTCGGGCTACGTCTGGTTCGCCTTCGGCGGCGCCCTGGCCGGCAGCGTCGTCGTCTTCGCGCTCGGCTCGGCGGGCCGCGGCGGCGCGACCCCGGTGACCCTGGCGCTCGCCGGCGCCGCCGTCACGGCCCTGCTGTACGCGATGGTGCAGGCCGTCCTGGTCAGCGACCAGGAGACGCTCGACGGCTACCGGTTCTGGGTGGTGGGGTCGCTGGCCGGCCGGGACGCCGACGTCGCCGCCCAGGTCGCGCCCTTCATCGTCGTCGGGCTGGTGCTGGCGCTGCTCAACGCGCCCGCCCTGGACCTGCTGGGACTGGGTGAGGACGTCGCGCGCGGCCTGGGCCAGCGGGTGTGGCTGGCCCGGCTCGTCGGGCTGGCCGGGGTGACGCTGCTGTGCGGCGCGGCCACCGCCGCCTGCGGGCCCATCGCCTTCGTCGGGCTGGTCGTGCCGCACGTCGTCCGGGCCCTCACCGGGCCGCGGCACCGCTGGCTGGTGCCTGGCGCGGCGCTGCTCGGCGCGGTGCTGCTGCTGGGCGCCGACGTCCTCGGCCGGGTGCTCGCCCGCCCCGGGGAGGTGCAGGTCGGCATCGTGCTGGCGTTCGTCGGCGCGCCGTTCTTCATCGCCCTGATCCGCCGCCGCCGGCTGGCCGGGCCGTGACCGCCGTCCAGCAGCGTCCCGCGGACGTCCCGGCCCGCCGCGGGACGACGGTGGTGCGGATCGGCCCGGCGTCCGCCCGGATCCGCTGGCGGCAGCTGGTCGTCCCCCTGACCGCGGCGGTCGCGCTGGTGCTGGTGAGCGCGGTCAGCCTGGGCCGCGGGGACTTCCCGATCCCGGTGACCGAGGTGCTGCGCACCCTCGTCGGGCTGGGCGAGGGCAGCTCGGAGTTCATCGTCCTGGAGCTGCGGGCGCCGCGGATCGTCGTCGGCGTGCTGGTCGGGCTCGCCCTCGGGCTGGCCGGCGCGCTGTTCCAGACCTTCGCCCGCAACCCGCTCGCCTCCCCCGACGTCCTGGGCATCACCCAGGGCGCGTCGGTCGGCGCGGTGGCGGCGATCGTGCTCAGCGACACGACGGCGACCGGCGACCTGCTCGGCGGCCTCGGCATCCCGCTGTCGGCGCTGCTCGGGGCGCTGGTCGCCGGCCTGCTGCTGTTCGTGCTGGCCTGGCGGGCCGGGATCGAGGGCTTCCGGCTGGTCCTGGTCGGCATCGCGCTCTGGTCGCTGGGCAGCGCGACCGTCGAGTACCTGCTCACCCGCGCCGAGATCCACGACGCGTCGGCGGCCTACGTGTGGATCACCGGCTCGCTCAACGCCCGCACCTGGGACCACGCCGTCCCGCTGGCGCTGTCGCTGCTCGTGCTGGTCCCGCTGGCCCTGGCCGCGTCGCGGGCGCTCGGGGTGCTGCAGTTCGGCGACGAGACGGTGCGCGGGCTCGGGGTGCGGCTCTCGCTGGCCCAGGGCGGGGTGGTGCTGCTCGCGGTCGCGCTGACTGCCACCGCGGTGGCCGCGGCCGGCCCGATCGCCTTCGTCGCGCTCGTCGTCCCGCAGATCGCCGTCCGGCTGACCGTGGGCTCCCGGCCGCCGCTGCTGGCCTCCGGCCTGGTCGGCGCGCTGCTGGTCGTCACCGCCGACCTGCTGACCCGCACGGTGCTGCCCGCCGCCCTCCCGGTCGGGATCCTGACCGCGATCGTCGGCGCCCCGTACCTGATCTGGCTCCTGCTCCGCGGAAGGCGGCGATCGACGCTGTGACCACGCACCTCGCGCCGGGGACGAGCGCCGCCGCGGCGACCCCCGGCCCGGACGGACCGGTCCGGCTCGCCGCCGAGGCGGTGCGGCTGGCCTACGACGAGCGGGTCGTCGTCCACGACGTCGACCTGGCCCTCACCGACGGCTCGTTCACCGCGATCGTCGGCCCGAACGGCTGCGGCAAGTCCACGCTGCTCAAGGCGCTGGGCCGGCTGCTGCGCCCGACGGCCGGGCAGGTGGTGCTCGACGGGCGGGCGATCACGAAGACCTCGACCCGTGAGGTCGCCAAGGTGCTGGGGCTGCTGCCGCAGACGCCGGTCGCCCCGGACGGGCTGACCGTCGCCGACCTGGTCGCCCGCGGCCGGCACCCGCACCAGAGCTGGCTGCGCCAGTGGTCCCGGGACGACGAGGAGGCCGTGGCCGAGGCGCTGGCCTGGACCGACATGAGCGAGCTGGCCGACCGGCCGGTGGAGGCGCTGTCGGGCGGCCAGCGGCAGCGGGCCTGGATCTCGATGGCGCTGGCCCAGGGCACCGACCTGCTGCTGCTCGACGAGCCGACCACCTACCTCGACCTCGCCCACCAGATCGACGTGCTCGAGCTGGTGGCCCGGCTGCACGCCGAGCGGGGCCGGACCGTCGTCGTCGTCCTGCACGACCTCAACCTGGCCGCCCGCTACGCGCAGCGGCTGGTCGCGATGCGCGACGGCGTGCTGGTCTCCTCCGGGACGCCCGCGGAGGTGCTCACCGAGCAACTGATGAGCGAGGTGTTCGAGCTCGACGCGCGGATCGTGCCCGACCCGGTCGCCGGCACCCCGATGGTCGTGCCGGTCCGCCGCCTCCGCTGACGCGCGGCCACGATCAGCTCACCTGATCATCGAGCGTCCTCCCTCACGGTGTGCGGTGAGGGAGGACGCTGCACGATCAGGGGAGCTGATCCGAGCGCGTGGCGTCAGCCGGCGACGCCGACCCGCCAGTAGCCCATGAACGCCACCGCGTTGCGCGGCACGCCCAGGTCGGAGACCAGGTGCCGGCGCAGCTGCTTGACCACGCCGGCCTCCCCCGCCAGCCAGGCGTAGCAGCCGGCGGTCGGGTCGACCTCCGGCACCTCCCACAGCGGCTCGGCGTCCACGTCGACGTCCTCGACGTCCTGGTGGGCCTCCGGCCGGGCGATGCCGAGCTCGCGCATCGCGGCCTGCACCGCCGGCACCAGCAGCTCGCCCCGCGGGCGGCCCCCGCGCGGCAGCCAGCGCACCGTGACGCCCCCGGGCACGTCCAGCGCCTGCTCGTCGCCGGGCCCGGGCACCTCGAGCAGGGCGACGACGCGGCGGCCGGGGACGGCGCCGTCGGCGGCCAGGCCCTCCAGGATCGCGCCGACCGCGGGCACCGCGGTCTCGTCGGCGGCCAGCACGAGCGTGCGCGCGGTCGCCGGGGGCGCCCACTCCACGCCCCACATCCGGCCGCGGCCGGGGCGGTCGGGGCCGAGCAGCACCAGGCGGTCGCCCGGGGCGGCCGCGGCGGCCCAGGTGGCGGCCGGGCCGGCGTGGCCGTCGTCCACGCCGTGCAGGACGACGTCGACGTCCAGCTCGGCCCGCTCGGGGCGGGCCGCCCGGATCGTGTACGTGCGCAGGTGCGGGCGGACGTCGTCGGGCAGCGCGCAGTAGGCGGTGTACCAGTCGGGCCCGGGGACGAGCAGCTCCATGACGTCGGTGCCGGGGCGCTGCGGCAGCACGAACTTGATCCGCTGGTCGTCGCCCGCGGCGCCGAAGCCGGCCAGGTCGGGGGCGCCCAGGGTCAGCCGGACGGTGCTCGGGCCGAGCCGGCGCGTCCCGGTCACCACGGTGTCGAAGAAGCGCCACCCCGGCGCCTCGACCGGGGCGGCGACCTCGGCGCTGACCTGCGGCTGCTCCGTGGCGACGGCCTCGGTGGTGGTCACGGACGGTCCCCGATCCCTCGGCGCCGACCCCTTGCGGACGGCTGCTTAGGTGAGGCTAACCTGCTCCCGCCTTCCAAGGGAACCCCGCCGACGGACGACGAGGAGAGACCGTGTCCCCCACCCCCCGCCGCGCGCTCGGTGCGGCGATCGCGCTGGTCACGCTGACCGCGGCCGCCGCCTGCGGCAGCGACGACGACTCCGGCGGCTCCGGCTCCGGCTCCGGCCCCGGCGATGCCGCCTGGTCCTTCACCGACGACGTGGGCGCGACCGTGGAGCTGGACGAGACGCCGACCCGCGTCGCCGGGCTGACCGACCTGGCCGCCTCGCTGTGGAACTACGGCATCGCGCCGGTGGCCACGTTCGGGCAGACCTCCCCCCAGGACGACGTCGCCTTCGACGGCCGGGACCTGGACGACGTCGTCGTCGTCGGGTCCAGCTACGGCGAGATCGACGTGGAGGCGCTGGCCGCGGCCGACCCCGACGTCATCGTCACGACCGTCTACCCCGAGGACTCCTCGGGCGACATCCCCGAGGGCGCCGTCGCCTACGGCTTCACCGACGCCGCCCAGCAGGAGCAGGTGGCCGAGATCGCCCCGATCATCCAGGTCGCCTACACCGGCTCCGGCGCCGACGTCATCGAGCGCGTGGTCGAGCTCGCCGAGGCCCTGGGCGTGGACACCCGGGGCGGCGCGGTGGCGCAGGCCCGCGCGGACTTCGAGGCGGCGTCGGAGGCGCTGCGCGAGGCGGCGGCCGGCGGCATCACCGTGCTGCCGGTCTACGCCACCGAGAGCGACGGCTGGTACATGGGCAAGGCCCCCGACGACCCGCAGCTGCGGATGTACCAGGACCTCGGCGTGGACTTCGTGGACCCGGGCGGCGACGAGTACTTCTGGAACGCCGTCGGCTGGGAGAGCGTGCCGGAGTACCCGAGCGACGTGATCCTCTACTCGCTGCGCTTCAGCATGAGCCCGGAGGAGATCGCGGCCCAGCCCACCGCCGCGCTGCTGCCCGCCGTGCAGGCCGGCCAGCTGTACCCGTGGAAGTACATCGGGCCGGACTACGTCGCCCAGGCCGCCTACATGGAGGAGCTGGCCGGCTGGCTCACCGAGGCGCAGCCGGTCGCCTGAGTGCGGAGTCGCTCGGGGACGGTCCCCGTTCCCGAGCGACTCCGCTCAGGACGGCGCGACCTCGGCCATGGGCGCCGCGGCGGGGGCGTGGCGGGCGGTCTGCGCCAGCCCGATCCCGGCGAGGACGACGAGCCCGCCGAGCACCTGCCAGCCGGTGAGCACCTGCTCCACCCACAGCCACGCCACGATCGACGCGAACACCGGCTCGACCGTCGCGACCAGGCCCGCGGTCGTCGGCGGCAGGTGCCGCAGCGCGCCGATCGACAGCCAGAACGGCACGATCGCGCCGGCGACGACAATCCAGGCCACCAGGACGCCCAGCGGCACCTCCAGCGAGCCGATCGACACCGGCACCGGCTCGGTGAGCAGCCCGGCGTCGAACTCCCACCACGGGGCGGCGACCGACCAGAACAGCGCGGCCGCGACGAAGCTGAAGCAGGTCAGGGCGACCGGGTCGCGGGTCGTCGTCCCCCGCTCGCCCATCAGGTAGTACGTCGCCAGGCACACCGCCGCCCCGAAGGCGGCCGCGACGCCGGTCGCCGACAGCGAGCCGCCGCCCTCCCACACCTGCGCGACCAGCAGCAGCCCGGACAGCGAGAGGCCGAGGGCCGCCCACAGCCGGCTGCGGACCCGCTCCCGGCGCACCAGCCAGACGTAGAGCGCGATGAGCACCGGGGCGGTCATCTCGAAGACCAGCGCGATGCCGACCGGCAGCCGGTCGATGGCGACGTAGTAGAGGAACTGGGTGAGCGCCACGCCCACCACACCGAAGGCGGCGAGGAACGGCACCTCGCGCCAGGTCAGCCGCAGCCGCCCGGGGGAGAGGACCGCCAGCAGCGCCAGCAGGCCGACGGCGGCACCGGCGCACCGCAGCGCCACCAGCCGGGTCGGCTCGACGCCGGCCTGGAGCGCGAGCGTGGAGACGGTCCCGTTGACGCCGAACAGAGCCGCGGACCCGATGGTCGCGGCGTAGCCCAGGCCGGGGCGGACGGGACGGGTCACGGCCGGGACGGTAGTCCCCGTACCGCCCCGTGCCCCCTACCGCCCCGCCTGCACCGGGGGTCAGCCGACCTGCGACCGGTCCATCCACACGACCTCCCAGACGTGCCCGTCCGGATCGGCGAAGCTCACGCCGTACATGAACCCGTGGTCCTGGGCCGGCCGCCACGGCTTGCCGCCGGAGGCCAGCGCCTTGGCGAGCAGGCCGTCGGCCTCCTCGCGGCTGGCGGCCGAGAGCGCGGTCAGCTGGGTGGTCGCCGCCGCCGGGTCGCCGACCGGGCCGGTCACGAAGTCGGCGAACCGCTCGCGGGTCAGCAGCATCACGACGACGTTGTCGTCGACCACCACCGACGTCGCGTGCTCGTCGGAGAACCGCTCGTCGAAGCTGAAGCCCAGCCCGGCGTAGAACGCCCGCGAGGCGGCGAGGTCCGCGACCGGCAGGTTGAGGAAGACCATGCGCACGGTGTGCTCCTGTCGTCGGGGGGCCCGGGCGGCCCCGTCGGAGGAGAGACGGACCACCGGCCGGGAAGTCATCGGCCCGGGGTGTGATGCGCGCCGTCCGGGCAGCGGGGACCCTCGGAGCCGTGACCTCCCCGCGCCCGCCGTGGTCGTCCCGCCGGCGGCGCACGCTGGTGGTCCTGGCCCTGGCCGCCGTCCTGCTCGGGCTGGCCGGCATCGCCCTGCCCGACCAGTACGGCGTCGCCTCGGTGTTCCTCGCCGCGCTGGCCGCGTTCCTGCTGGTGGTGGCGGTCGTCGTGTTCGTCGCCATCCCCGGGCCGGGCACCGTCGACGTCCTGCTGCGCTCGCTGACCATCTCGGGCGCGGCGCTGGTGGTCGCCGTCCTGCTGGTGCTCTCCACCGCCGGGGAGCCGCTGCGCTGGGTGTGGGTGCTGGCCGCGCTGGCCGCCGCCGGCTGGGTGGGGACGGCGTTCTGGCTGACCCGCCGCGACGGCCCCGCCGGCTGACGGGCGACACTGCCGGGGTGGAGCTCCCCCCGGCGCTGTACCTGCCCGACGACGGCGGCCACCCCGGCCGGTTCACGGCCACGGCGCTCACGATCGGCCCCTGGGAGCCGGACGTGCAGCACGCCGGGCCGCCCGCGGCACTGCTGGCCCGCGCGGTGGAGCGGGCGGGCGGCCTGCCGGGCGGGCAGACGGTCCGGCTGGCCTACGACATCCTCGGGCCGGTGCCGGTCGGGCCGGTCCGGGTGGCGTCGCGGGTGCTGCGGCCCGGGCGGCGGGTCGAGCTGGTCGAGGCGACGCTCGAGGCCGACGGCCGGGCGTGCATGCGGGCGACCGCGTGGCGGATGCGCACCCGGGAGACGTCGCCGGTCGACGTCCTCGCCCCGGACGCGCCGCACCCCACCGGGCCGGAGGACGGCCGGGCCGAGGTGCCCGGCGTCTTCGCCACCGACGTGGCCTACCACCGCGCGCTGGAGTGGCGGTTCACCGCCGGCTCGTTCAACTCCCCCGGTCCGGCGGCCGCCTGGACCCGTCCGCTGGCGCCGCTCGTCGCCGGCGAGCCGATCACCCCGCTGGAGCACCTGCTGGTGATGACCGACGCGGCCAGCGGCATCTCCGCCGAGCTGGACTGGTCGCGGGCCACCTTCGCCAACGTCGACCTGACCGTCTCGCTGTACCGGCCGCCGGCCGGCGAGTGGCTGGCCATGGACGCCACCACCGCGCTCGGCCCGGCCGGCGCGGCGCAGTGCTTCGCCGACCTGTTCGACGGCACCGGCCGGATCGGCCGGTCGGCGGCGTCGCTGTTCGTCGAGCCCCGCTGAGCGGCCCCGCAGCGGACTGGCCGGTCCGCCGGGGGGGCGGGAGGGTGGACGCCGACCCCGCCCCCGGCCCGGCGAGAGAGGACGCGCGTGCAACCGCTGGAGGACCTGCTGGAGTGGCTCGCGGGCCGCGGCCTGGAGATCGTGCTGATCATCCTGGCCTCGGTGCTGCTGGCCCGGTTCGTGGCCTGGGTGGGCAGCAAGATCACCGACAGCATCGACCGGCGCTCCACCGGCGGGGACGCGCTCGTCCGCTCCGAGGCGGCCAAGCACCGGCACTCGCTGACCCAGGTCATCACCTGGACGCTGATCGTCCTCGTCTACGCCGTCGCGGTCTTCTTCGTGCTCGACCGGCTGGGCGTCCCGGTCACCGGGCTGGTCGCGCCGGCCACCGTGCTCGGCGTCGGCCTCGGCTTCGGCGCCCAGCGGATCGTCGGCGACGTCCTGGCCGGGTTCTTCATCATCACCGAGCGGCAGTACGGCTTCGGCGACGTCGTCGCGATCGCCGTCACCGGCGCCGCGGAGCCGGCCAACGGGACGGTCGAGGACGTCACGCTGCGGGTCACCCGGGTCCGCTCGCCCAACGGCGAGGTCATCACCGTCCCGAACGGGCAGATCGTCAAGGTCGTCAACCTCTCCCGCGACTGGGCGCGCGCGGTGATCGACGTCCCGGTGCCGACCAGCGTCGACGTCAACCGGGCCAACGAGCTGCTGCGCGAGGTGGGCCGGGAGGCGTTCGCCGACCCGCACCTGCGGCAGCTGCTGCTCGACGAGCCGACCGTGATGGGCGTGGAGAGCCTCGGCCTGGAGGAGGTCAACGTCCGGGTGGTCGCCCGCACGCTGCCGGGCAAGCAGTTCGAGGTCGGCCGCGACCTGCGCGCCCGCATCGTCCTGGCGTTCCGCCGGCTGGGCGTCGCCGTGCCGGTGGCCGACGGCGACGGGCAGGCCGGGAACGGCGTCCGGTCGGAGGCCCGCCGGTGACCGGCCCCACCCCGGACCCCGGCCGGGAGCCCGGCGCGCGGCCGGAACCCGCCCCGTCCATGCCGACGGCCCCCGCGCCGACCATGTCCACGGCCCCGGCCGAGGGCCCGCGCCGCTGGTGGGCGGCGATCCCGCGGCGGCTGGGCCGGGCACGCACGTCGACCGTCGTCCTCGCCGTGCTGTTCGTGTCGCTCGGGCTGCTCTACCTCTACGTCCGCCCCGAGACGACCGACCCCGCGCCGGCCGGGGAGACCTCCGAGGTCGTCCCCGCGCCGGCTCCCACCACCGAGCCCACCGAGCCGGCGCCGACGACCGAGCCGGAGACCGCGTCGCCGACGGGCACGCGGCCGACGACGACCGCCCCCTCCACCACCGGCGGCTCCGACGAGGAGGAGGCGACGCCGGCGGAGGAGACCCCCACCGCCGAGCCTCCGCCGACCTCGTCGGAGCCGACCGCCACCCGCACCCCCACCGGCACCCGCGCCCCCACCAGCGGGACCAGCTCCGCGCCGACCGGCTGAGGGGCCCGCGGGACCCCTGTGACGGGCGGTGCGCGGCGGCCGCTAGATTCCGGCTGGCTCACGAGAGGCAGTGACAAGCACCTGGCTGGCTGCCCGGCAACCTCTACTCCGTCCGAGGTGCTCCAGGGGAAGAGCCGGTCGGACGGCGCCCGCCGCCCGGCAAGACGGAGTCCCCGGTGCGCCGCCGGGCCTCCCGACCGAGAGGAGACCGGCGCATGACCGACCCGCAGAGCTGGAGCTTCGAGACCCGGCAGATCCACGCCGGCACGAGCCCGGACCCGACGACCGGGGCCCGCGCCCTGCCGATCTACGCGACGACGAGCTACCAGTTCCGCGACGCCCAGCACGCCGCCGACCTGTTCGCGCTGGCCGAGATGGGCAACATCTACACGCGGATCATGAACCCGACGCAGGACGCGCTGGAGCAGCGCGTGGCGTCGCTGGAGGGCGGCGTCGCGGCGCTCGCCGTCTCCAGCGGCCAGGCCGCCGAGACCCTGGCGATCCTGAACGTCGCCGAGGCCGGCAGCCACATCGTGGCGTCGGCGTCGCTGTACGGCGGCACCTACAACCTGCTGCACCACTCGCTGCCCAAGCTGGGCGTCACGGTGTCCTTCGTCGAGGACCCCGACGACCCGGAGAACTGGCAGTCGCTGGTCCAGGAGAACACCAAGGCCTTCTACGCCGAGACGATCGGCAACCCGAAGGGCGACGTCCTCGACATCAGCGCGGTCTCCGAGGTCGCGCACCGCAACGGCGTCCCGCTGATCGTCGACAACACCATCGCCACGCCCTACCTGATCCGGCCGATCGAGTTCGGCGCCGACGTCGTCGTCCACTCGGCGACCAAGTACCTGGGCGGGCACGGCACCGCGATCGCCGGCCTGATCGTCGACTCGGGCAACTTCGACTGGACCAGCGGCAAGTTCCCCGGCTTCACCGAGCCCGACCCGACCTACCACGGCGTCGTCTACGCCGACCTCGGCGCGCCGGCCTACGCGCTCAAGGCCCGGGTGCAGCTGCTGCGCGACCTCGGCCCGGCGATCAGCCCGTTCAACGCCTTCCTCGTGGTGCAGGGCATCGAGACGCTGTCGCTGCGGATGGAGCGCCACGTCGCCAACGCTCAGCGGGTGGCCGAGTTCCTCGAGGGCCACGACGCCGTCGACCGGGTCAACTACCCCGGCCTGGCGTCCTCCCCGTGGCACGCCGCGCAGCAGAAGTACGCGCCCCGCGGCGCGGGCGCGGTGCTGACCTTCGAGCTGCACGGCGGCGTGGAGGCCGGCAAGCGCTTCGTCGACGCCCTGGAGCTGCACAGCCACGTGGCCAACATCGGCGACGTGCGCAGCCTGGTGATCCACCCGGCGTCGACCACCCACTCGCAGCTCACGCCCGAGGAGCAGCTGACCACCCGGGTCACCCCGGGCCTGGTGCGCCTCGCCGTGGGCCTGGAGGGGATCGAGGACATCCTCGCCGACCTGGAGGCCGGCTTCCGCGCCGCCAAGGAGGCCTGACGTGCCCGGGGTCCGGGACGCCGGCCCGGCGTCCCGGACCCCACCGCGCACCGGCGGTTGGCGGGACGGCGACCCGGCCGGGGACCGGCTGTTCCTCGACCTGGACACGGTCCTGGAGGGGCCGCTCGCCCTGGAGCGCGGCGGGGTGCTGCCCGGCGTCCGCGTCGCCTACGAGACGTGGGGGACGCTCGCGCCCGACGGCGGCAACGCCGTGCTGGTCGAGCACGCCCTGACCGGCGACAGCCACCTGGCCGGCCCGGCCGGGCCGGGGCACCCCACGCCCGGCTGGTGGGAGGGGCTGGTCGGGCCGGGCGCCCCGCTGGACACCGACCGGCTGTTCGTCGTCTGCGCCAACGTGCTCGGCGGCTGCCAGGGCACCACCGGCCCCTCCTCGACCGCGCCGGACGGCGCCCCCTGGGGCTCCCGCTTCCCGGCGGTGACGGTCGCCGACCAGGTGGCGGTGGAGGCGGCGCTGGCCGACGCGCTCGGCGTCCGCCGCTGGGCCGCGGTGCTGGGCGGCTCGATGGGCGGGATGCGCGCGCTGGAGTGGGCCGTCGCGCACCCCGATCGGGTCGGTGCGCTGTTCTTCCTCGCCTCCGGCGCCGCGGTGACCGCCGACCAGCTGGGCACCCAGACGACCCAGCAGACGGCGATCCGCAGCGACCCCGCCTGGGCCGGCGGCGACCACCTCCCCGCCCCCGGACCGGTCGCCGGGCTCGGCGTCGCCCGGCGGATCGCCCACCTCACCTACCGCAGCGACCTGGAGCTGGAGGAGCGGTTCGGCGCCGTCGTGCAGGACGACGGCCGGTTCGCCGTCGCCTCCTACCTCGACCACCACGCCGCCAAGCTGGTCGCCCGCTTCGACGCCGGCAGCTACGTGGTGCTCACCGAGTCGATGAACACCTGGGACGTCGGCCGCGGGCGGGGCGGCGTCGAGGCGGCGCTGGCCCGGGTGACCGCGCGGGCGGTGGTGGCCGGCGTGGACAGCGACCGGCTCTACCCCCTGGCGCTGCAGCAGCGGGTGGCCGACGCGCTCGGCGTCCCGCTGCGGGTCGTCTCCTCGCCGTACGGGCACGACGGGTTCCTCATCGAGGTCGACGCCGTCGGCGCGCTGGTCCGCGAGCTGCTGGGCACCTGACCCGCCTCGACGAGATCTGCACACTCGTCGCCAGCAGGCCCTGAGGGCGACGAGTGTGCAGATCTCGCGGCGGCTCAGATGAGGCCGTGGGCGTGCACCGCCTCGGCCACCTCCAGGAAGCCCGCGACGTTCGCGCCGAGCACCAGGTCGCCCGGGGCGCCGTACTCCTCGGCGGTGGCGTGGCAGCGGGCGTGGATGGCCCGCATGATCTCCTCCAGCCGCGCCTCGCTGTGCTCGAACGTCCAGCGGTCGCGGGAGGCGTTCTGCTGCATCTCCAGCGCCGAGGTGGCCACCCCGCCGGCGTTGGCCGCCTTGCCCGGCGCGAAGGCCACCCCGGCCTCCTTGAGCACGCGGACGGCGTCCGGCGTGGTCGGCATGTTCGCGCCCTCCACCACGTAGCGGCAGCCGTTGCGGGCCAGCGTCGTGGCCGCGTCGGCGTCGAGCTCGTTCTGGGTGGCGCTGGGCATCGCCACGTCGCAGGGCACGTCCCAGACGCTGCCGCCGGCCACGAAGGACGCCGAGGAGACGCGGTCGGCGTACGCCTCGATCCGCGCCCGCTCGATCTCCTTGACCTGCTTGAGGACCTCGAGGTCGATGCCCTTCTCGTCCACGACGTACCCGGTGGAGTCCGAGCACGCGACGACGGTGCCGCCGAGCTGGTGCACCTTCTCGATGCCGTAGACGGCGACGTTGCCCGAGCCGCTGACCACCACCCGGCGGCCGTCGAAGGACTCGCCGCGGGCCCGCATCATCGCATCGGCGAAGAACGCGGCGCCGTAGCCGGTCGCCTCGGTGCGCACCAGGGCGCCGCCCCAGCCCAGCCCCTTGCCGGTGAGGACGCCGGACTCGTACCGGTTGGTGATCCGCTTGTACTGACCGAACAGGTAGCCGATCTCGCGGGCGCCGACGCCGATGTCGCCGGCGGGCACGTCGGTGTACTCGCCCAGGTGCCGGTAGAGCTCGGTCATGAACGACTGGCAGAACCGCATGACCTCGGCGTCGGAGCGGCCCTTGGGGTCGAAGTCGGACCCGCCCTTGCCGCCGCCGATCGGCATGCCGGTGAGCGCGTTCTTGAAGATCTGCTCGAAGCCGAGGAACTTGACGATGCCCAGGTTGACCGAGGGGTGGAAGCGCAGGCCGCCCTTGTACGGACCCAGCGCGGAGTTGAACTCGACCCGGAAGCCGCGGTTGATCTGCACCTCGCCGCTGTCGTCCTGCCACGGCACGCGGAAGATGATCTGCCGCTCGGGCTCGCAGATCCGCTGGACGGTCTTCATCTCGCTGTACTCGCTGTGCCGGTCGAGCACCACGGCCAGCGACTCCAGGACCTCCCGGACCGCCTGGTGGAACTCGGTCTCCCCCGGGTTGCGCCGGAGGACCTCCTCGTAGATTCCCTGCACCGTCGCAGGCACCTCGTCGACCACTGCTCGCTCCTCGCGTCGTCCACCGGACGCGGAGAACGCTACGACGCCGTCCGAAAACCGTCCCGCACCTCCCCCCGGCGCCGCCCACCCGGGCTGACCAGACTGGCGGGGTGACCGAGGAGGAGCCCGACTGGGACGCCCTGCGCGCCGGCTGCGACCGCGCCCTGAACCTGCACGGCCCGACGCGCGTGGCCGACCTGCTGGCGACGATCCCGCCCGACGCCGCCGTCGACCGCTACGGCGACGGCGGCGTGGTCGAGGAGCTCGAGGACGAGGTCGCCGGCCTGCTCGGGTTCCCCGCCGCGCTGTACCTGCCCAGCGGCACGATGGCGCAGCAGCTCGCCCTGCGGGTGCACGCCGGGCGGCGCGGCCGGCGGACCGTCGTCGCCCACCCGCGGTGCCACCTGTTCATCGGCGAGGGCGGGGCGCTGGAGCGGGTGCAGGGCCTGACCGGCCGGCCCGTCGGCGACCCGCACCGGGTCCTCACCCGCGCCGACCTGGACGACGTCGCGGAGGCGCCGGCCGCGCTGGTCGTCGAGCTGCCGCAGCGCGAGATCGGCGGGCCCCTGGTCGACCGGGACGACCTGGCGGCCCAGGTCGCCTGGGCCCGCGAGCGGGGCGCCGCCGCGCACCTCGACGGCGCCCAGCTGTGGGAGGCCGCCGCCGGCTACGGCCGCCCGCCGGCCGAGGTCGCCGCCCTGTTCGACACCGTCTACGTCAGCTTCTACAAGGGCATCGGCGCGCTCGCCGGCTGCTGCCTGGCCGGCCCGGAGGACGTCGTCGCCGAGGTGCGGGAGTGGCGGCAGCGGATGGGCGGCACGCTGTTCGGGCTGTGGCCGGGCGCCGCCTCGGCGCTGACCTGCCTGCGCCGGCGGCTGCCGCTGATGCCGGCCTACCTCGAGCGGGCCCGCGAGATCGCGGCGGCGCTGCGCGACCTGCCCGGCGTGCGCGTCGTCCCCGACCCGCCGCAGACGCCGATGCTGCACCTGCTGCTGGCGACGTCGCGCGAGGCCTTCACCGCCGCGGCCGTGCGGCTGGCCGAGGAGGGGCTGTGGACCTGGCAGCAGACGATGTCGACCGACGACCCGGCCGTGCTCAAGGCCGAGCTCTCGGTCGGTGACGCGACGATGGCGCTGACGGTCGCGGAGGTCCGCGCCGCCGTCGCGGCCCTGGCCGGCGCCGGCTGACCCTCAGTCCTCGGCGTCGCCGTAGGTCACGCCGGCCGGGGGCAGCTTGCCGCGCACGACGGGACGCACCCTCCGCGCCGAGGGCAGCCGCTCGCTGTAGGACAGCGCGTTGCCGCGGATGTGCAGCAGGTCGTCGTCCGTCGCCTCGCGGACGACCTTCGCCGGCACCCCGGCGATGACCGACCGCGGCGGGAACTGCTTGCCCTGGGTGACGACGGCGCCGGCGGCCACGATGGAGCCCGAGCCGATGTGCGCGCCGTTCATCACGATGCTGCCCATCCCGACCAGCACGTCGTCGTCCACCCGCGCGCCGTGCAGCACCACCCGGTGGCCGACGGTGACCCCCGACCCGACCACCAGCGGGAAGCCGGGGTCGGAGTGCAGGGTGCTGCCGTCCTGCACGTTGGAGCCGGCCCCGATCTCGATCACCTCGGCGTCGGCGCGCAGGACGGCGCCGTACCAGACGCTGGCCTGCGGGCCGAGCGTCACCGCCCCCACGACGACCGCGGTGGGCGCGACGAACGCCTCCGGGTCGATGCGCGGTGCCCCGAACTCCAGTTCCCCGATGTAGTTCTCCGCCACCCGGTCACCTCAGCACAGGGCTGCCGCCGTCGCACCCGTCGGGCAGACTGCCCGCCGACGCCGCCGTCCCCCGGGAGGACCCCGATGCCCGCCCTGCCCACCTCGATCGTCGGCAGCCTGCCCCAGCCCGGGTGGCTGGTGGACCACGCGAAGCTGGCCGGCCAGTTCCCGCCGCGGGTGCGGGCGCGGGAGATCTGGCGGGTCGCCCCGAACCTGCTGGCCGAGGCCCAGGACGACGCCACCCTGCTGGCGATCCGGGCGCAGGAGGAGGCCGGGCTCGACGTCGTCACCGACGGGGAGATCCGCCGGGAGTCCTACTCCAACCACTTCGCCACGGCGCTGGACGGCGTGGACGTCGACACCCCCGGCACGGTGCTCAACCGCTCCGGCAAGCCGATCCCGGTGCCGCGGGTGGTCGGGGACATCGCGCGGCCGCG
This sequence comes from Blastococcus sp. SYSU D00868, assembly GCF_054050575.1. Lineage (NCBI taxonomy): Bacteria > Bacillati > Actinomycetota > Actinomycetes > Geodermatophilales > Geodermatophilaceae > Blastococcus > Blastococcus sp. SYSU D00868. Next base: position 50,709 of record NZ_JBJGZO010000005.1, on the reverse strand, counting down.
GCCGATCCAGGCCGACGACGTCCGCTTCCTGCGGGCGCACACCGACCGCACCGTGAAGATCACCGTGCCCGGGCCGTTCACCATGGCCCAGCAGTCGGCCGACGAGCACTACGGCGACGACCGGGCGCTGGCGCTGGCCTACGCCGACGTCGTCCGCGCCGAGATCGCCGACCTGTTCGCGGCCGGCGCCGACGTCGTCCAGATCGACGAGCCCTGGCTGCAGGCCCGGCCCGAGGTCGCCCGCCGGTACGGCGCCGAGGCGGTCACCCGCGCGGTCGAGGGCGCACCCGGCCCGGTGCACCTGCACCTGTGCTTCGGCTACGCCGCCATGGTCGCCGACCGGCCGGAGGGCTACTCGTTCCTGCCCGAGCTGGCCGACACCCCGGTCGACACGGTCGCGGTGGAGACGGCGCAGTCGCACCTGGACCCGGCGCAGCTGCGGCCACTGCGCGGCAAGGGCATCGCCCTCGGCGTGCTGGACCTCTCCACCCCCGAGGTGGAGACGCCGGAGGTCGTCGCGGACCGGGTGCGCCGGGCCCTGGAGGACGTGGACGCCGAGCGGCTCGTGCTCACCAGCGACTGCGGCCTGAAGTACCTGCCCCGCGAGTCGGCGGCCGGGAAGATGCGCTCCCTGGCGCTGGCCGCGCAGACCCTGCGCCGGGAGCTCGGGTGACCCTGCCGACCGACCTGCCGGTGCTGGCCTTCCCCGACCAGGCCGCGCTCGAGGCCTGGCTGGAGGCGGAGGGCGACACCGCGCCGGGCGTCTACGTGCGGCTGGCCAAGAAGGGCTCCGGCATCCCGTCGGTGACCTACGCCGAGCTGGTGGAGAGCTGCCTGTGCTTCGGCTGGATCGACGGCCGGTCCAACCGGCTCGACGAGGCCACCTACCTGCAGCGGATCACGCCCCGGCGGGCGCGCAGCGTGTGGTCGCAGAAGAACGTCGACGCCGTCGGCCGGCTGCTCGGGGCCGGCCGGATGCGCCCCGCGGGGCTGGCCGCGGTCGAGGCCGCGCAGGCCGACGGCCGGTGGGAGCGCGCCTATCCCGGCAGCGCCGACATGACCGTCCCCGACGACCTGGCCGCCGCGCTGGACGCCGTCCCCGGCGCCCGGGCGGCCCTCGACGCGCTCGACGCCCAGAGCCGGTACTCCCTCCTGTGGCGGGTGCACACGGCCGCCACCCCACAGACCCGGGCCCGGCGGATCGCCGCGGCGGTCGAGTCGCTGACCGCCGGGCCGGCTCAGTAGTACTGCGGCAGGTAGCGCGCCACGTCGGCGAAGACGGTCTCGCAGGGGACGCCGTTCACGTCGGCGTCCACCTGCTCCACCCGGACCGGTCGCGCCGCTAGAGGATCCGGCGGGCGCCGGCGTAGCCGCGCATGTCCACGGTGGTGACGGCGACCGGCTGGCCGTGCGTCCGGGCGTGGACCATCTGGCCGTTGCCGATGTACAGGCCGACGTGGCTCACCGGCGAGTAGAAGTAGACGATGTCGCCCGGCTGCAGCTCCGCGCGGGACACCGCCACGCCCATCCCCGCCTGCGCGCGGCTGGAGTGCGGCAGCGAGACGCCGGCGGCGGCGTAGGCGAACTGGGTCAGCCCCGAGCAGTCGAAGCCGTTGGGACCGGAGGCGCCCCACACGTAGGGGTCGCCGACCTGGGCGAGGGCGGCCTCGACGACGGCGCCCGCGGCGGCCGACGGCGGCGCGGCGAGGGTCGTGGGCACCTCGAGCACCGGGCCGCCCAGCGACGTGGTCACCTGGACCTGCTCGGCGGCCGAGAGGCGGGCGAAGTCGGCCTCGTACTGGTCGACCCGGCCCTGCACCTCGGCCTGCTGCTCGCGCAGCGTGGCCAGCGCCGCCTCGGCCTGCGCGGCGGCCTGCTCGGCCTCGGCCTGCGCGGCGAGCGCCTCCTCCTGGGCCGCCGAGACGGCCACCAGCACGCTGTCGGTGTGCGCGGCGATCATGTCGAGCGTCGTCATCTGCTGGATGAAGTCCTCGGCGGACTCGCTGGTGAGGAAGGCGGCGACGCCCGAGGTGCTGCCGCCGGTGTAGCCGGTCTGCGCGATGGCGACCAGCTGCGGCTCGTACCGGGCGACCTCGGCCTGCGCGGCGACCGCGGCGGCGCGGGCGTCCGCGGCGGCCTGCTCCAGCTCGGCCACGGTCAGCTCGGCCTGGTGCACCTGCTCGTCGAGCTGGGTGAGCTCCTGGCCGGCCTGCGCGACCAGGTCGGCCGCCTCGTCCGCGGTCGTCGGCGCGGCGGTGGCGGCGGTCGGGCCCAGCACCACGGCGACGGCTGCTGCGGCGGCGAGCACGGCACCGGCCCAGCGTCGGCTGGTCGTCCGGTTGCGCTGCATCGTCGGCTCTCCTCGCGTGCTCCGCGCCCCGCCCGGGGAAGGGGCGGTGTCGTGCGCGTCGGTACGCACGGTAAGGACCACGTGTCGACACGTGAGGAGGCCACGCGGGCCCGGGCGGGGCTCACGAACCCCGTCCGTCACACCCGTCGCGGCAGGACCCCGGCGTCGCAGGGGCCACCGGGAGTGGACCCCTCCGTCCCACCCCGGGGACGGGTCGGCGCCGGAGGTCAGCGCGGCGGTTCAGCGCGGGGGTTCAGCGCCAGAGGTCGGCGCCGGAGGTCCCGCGGGGTCCGCGGGCGGTGCCGTCGGGCCCGCGGTCCGGCGGCAGCGGCACGAGCAGGTCGGCGACCGCGCCGGTGACGAGCGAGTAGACGGCCTTGCCGCCGACGTCGACGACCCGGTCCAGCCGCGACCACGTCCACGGCGGGGAGCCGACGCCGGTGGCGTTCTCCAGCGTCTGGTCGGTGGCCAGCCGCACCGACGTGTGCCACACCGACGCCCGCCAGCCGCGCAGCCCGCTGGCCGACCAGACGCCCCGCAGCGCGCCCACCGCCGCCCCGGTGCCCCAGTGCATGAGGTGGTTGCGCACCGGCGGCCGAGCCCGTCCGGGCAGCCGCCGTCCGGTGGTCAGCGCGGTCAGCGTCCGGCCGGGCACGTAGCTGTCCGGCCGGTGCGTGACCCGCTGCTCGACCTGCTCGGCCAGCGTCATCGCCGCGGTGCCGGCCAGCCCGGCCAGTGCCCCGCGGAGGGCAGCGCGTCCCAGCATGGGGACGGCCCTACCCGCGGGGCGGCCCGGGAACCCGGGAGGCGGGGCGCCGTCAGCCGGCGAGCGGCTCCTGGGCGTCGAGCCCGGAGACGGACTCGAAGTCGCGGAGCACCGCGGACAGCTCGTCGGCGGTCCAGGCCTCGCAGCAGTCGCAGCCGCCCTCGCGGTAGCTGACCAGGCCGAGCCGGCCGGCCGCCTGGTCCTCGTCGATGGCGAGGTGCCCCGCGGAGGGATGCCGGTGGCAGGTGCAGGCCGAGGCGCACAGCCCCAGGCCCCATCCCGAGACGACGACGGTGCGGCCGTCGTCCCACACCTGACCGACCTGGAAGACCGACGGCTTCTGCGTCCTGCTCATCGGGATGGCTCCCCTCGACGGCCCCGCCGGGGCCCGCGTGCTCTGCCGGAGAAAAATATCCCCGTTGCCGTGTTTCAACGGCACCCCTGCGAGGTAAATCAAGTGGTTCTCCCCACTCCGGCCGCAGCGGTCACACGGGTCCCACGCGGGGTCTGCCGCCCCGCCGCCCGGTCAGCTGGCCGGCGAGACCGAGCTCATGTGGAAGTCCGGCACCCGCACGGCCGGCATCGCGGCTCTCGTGAACCAGTCGTTCCACTCCCGGGGCAGGGTGCGCTCGGTGCGCGAGGCCTGGGTGATCCGCCCGAGCAGGTCGACCGGCGACTCGTTGAACCGGAAGTTGTTGACCGCGCCGGTGACCTCGCCGTCCTCGACGAGGAAGACGCCGTCCCGGGTCAGGCCGGTGAGCAGCAGGGTCTGCGGGTCGACCTCGCGGATGTACCAGAGCGTGGTCAGCAGCAGGCCGCGGCCGGTGGACTCGACCATCTCCTCCAGGCTCGCCGTGGCGTTGGGGTCCTCGAGGATCAGGTTGTCGACCGCGGCGGTGGCCGGCGCGGTGGTCTTCAGCGCCCACGCGCGCGGGCGGACCAGGTTGGTCAGCACGCCGTCGCGGATCCAGTCGACCGCGGGCACGGCCATGCCGTTGTCGAACACCGAGGCCGCACCCGACGAACCGCCGACCACCTGGAACGGCGCCGTCTCCAGGCCCGGGGCGTGCGGGTCGCTGCGCAGCGTCAGCGGCAGCGCCGCCAGCCGCTCGCCGATCCGGCTGCCGCCACCGGGCTTGGCGTAGACGTTGCGGCCCTCGTCGGCGTCGCGGGCCTCCATCGTCCAGTACGCGTAGATCATCAGGTCGCTCACCGCCGACGGCGGCAGCAGCGTCTCGTAGCGGCCGGCCGGCAGGTCGACGCGGCGCTGCGACCAGGCGAGCTTGCGCTCGACCTCGGCGGCCAGCCCGGCCACCGAGACGTCGAGGAAGTCGCGGGTGCCCACGCCGGCCCACACCGACCGGCTGAAGTCGCTGCTCTTGCCGTTGAGCTCGACCCGGCCGGTGGGCTGGTCGTGGCGCAGCCGCAGGCCGGTGGAGGTGCCGAGGTACGTGGTCGACATCGCGTGCTCGGCGTAGCCGAACAGCAGGTCGCCGCGGTCGCGGGCCTGCCCGAAGGCGGCGCCCAGGGCGGGCGCGAACTCCTCGAAGACGCTGATCGAGGTCTCGGCGGGGTCGGCGTCCCAGTCCCCGCCGCCGGGCGGGGGGTCCGACACCAGCGGGACGGCGTCCTCGGCGGGGCCGGCGTCGCGGGCGGCCTGCTCGCTGGCGGCGACCAGCTCGGCGATGTCCGGGGTGCCCGAGCGGGCGACCGTGCCCGCGGCCATGCCGGCGCCGCCGTCGACGAAGGAGATCACCACGACCTGGCGGGAGCGCATCGCGCCGTTGGTCGTCAGGCTGTTGCTCGCCCAGCGGAGGTTGGCCTCGGAGCTGTCGACGACGTAGGCGACCTGCCCGTCGGCGGTCGAGGCGGCCAGCGCCTGCTCGACGAGGTCCTGCGCGCGGTACCGAGTCACCGGCCGCCCTCCTGCACGGTGTTGAGGATGCTGACGCCCTCGAACAGGGCGGACGGGCAGCCGTGCGACACGGGCGCCACCTGGCCGGGCTGGGCCTTGCCGCAGTTGAGCGCCCCGCCGAGCACGTAGGTCTGCTCGCCGCCGACCGCGCGCATCGAGCCCCAGAAGTCCGTCGTCGTCGCCTGGTAGGCGACGTCGCGCAGCTGCCCGGCCAGCTTCCCGCCCTCGATCCGGTAGAAGCGCTGGCCGGTGAACTGGAAGTTGTAGCGCTGCATGTCGATCGACCAGCTCTTGTCGCCGACGACGTAGACGCCGCGGTCGACGCCGGCGATGAGCTCCTCGGTGGAGGGGCCGCCGGCGGCCGGCTGCAGCGACACGTTCGCCATCCGCTGCACCGGCACGTGCCGCGGGGAGTCGGCGAACGCGCAGCCGTTGGACCGCTCCATCCCGCGCAGGCGCGCCATGTTCCGGTCGACCTGGTAGCCGACCAGGACGCCGTCCCGGACGATGTCCCACCGCTGGGCCTCGACGCCCTCGTCGTCCCAGCCGACGCTCGCCAGCCCGTGGACGGCGGTGCGGTCGCCGGTGACGTGCATGAGCGGCGACCCGTACTGCAGGGTGCCGAGCTTGTCGACGGTGGCGAACGAGGTGCCCGCGTAGGCGGCCTCGTAGCCCAGCGCCCGGTCCAGCTCGGTGGCATGCCCGACCGACTCGTGGATGGTCAGCCACAGGTTGGACGGGTCGACCACCAGGTCGTAGCGGCCGGCCTCGACGCTCGGGGCCTTGGTCTTCTCGCGCAACAGCTCGGGGATCTCCGCCAGCTCGCCGGCCCAGTCCCAGGAGCCGCCGGTGACGTACTCCCAGCCGCGGCCGGCCGGCGGGGCGAGCGTGCGCATGCTCTCGAAGGCGCCGGTGGTGCGGTCGACGGTCAGTGCGGTGAACTGCGGGTGGATGCGGATCCGCTGCTGGCGGGTGCGCGTGCCGGCGGTGTCGGCGTAGTACTTCTGCTCCTTGACCGCGGTGCAGCCCGACTGCACGTGCTCGACGCCGTCGGCGGCCAGCAGCCGCTCGGACCACTCCACGAGCAGCGCGGTCTTCTCCGCGTCCGGCACCGTGAACGGGTCGATCTCGTGCTCGGACACCCAGACCGCGTCGGGGTGCACCGGCTCGGGGGCGAGCTCCACACGGTCGGTGCTCAGCGCCGCGGACACCTGCGCGACCGCGACCGCCTCCTCGGCCAGCCGGACCGCCTCGGCCGCGGTGAGGACGACGCCGGCGGCGAAGCCCCACGTGCCCTCGTGCACGACGCGGACGGCCAGGCCGAGGTCCTCGCCGTCGGCGAGGCTCTCCAGCCGGGCGTCGCGCAGGCTGATCGTCTGGGTGCGGATGCGCTCCACCCGGATGTCGGCGTGCTCGCAGCCGAGGTCGACCGCGCGGGTCAGCGCGGCCTCGGTGAGCGCGGAGAGCGGGAGGGCGAGGAAGGACGCGTCGACGTCGCGTTGTCCGGCCACGGCCCCTGTCTACCAGCCGGGTGGGTCCGTCAGCCGAGCTGCTCGTCCACCCAGCACCAGCGCCACGCCTCCCCCGGCTCGGCGCTGACCACCACCGGGTGCCGGGCCCGCTCGTAGTGCGCCCGAGAATGCCGCCGCGGCGAGGAGTCGCAGCAGCCGACGTGCCCGCAGGACAGGCAGGTGCGCAGGTGCACCCACGTCGTCCCCTCGGCCAGGCAGTCCTCGCAGGCCGCCGCCGGGTGCGACTCCCCCGCCGGCGCCGCGCGCAGGTGGGCGCAGTGCGCCGGGTCCGGCCGCGGGGCCAGCGCCTGCTCCCGCTCCAGGGCCTCGAGCTCCTCGTTGCGGTCCAGCAGCGACTCCTCGACGTCGATCGCGGCGAGCGCCGCGGCCAGCACCTCCCCGGGCGCCCGGCCCTCGTCCCGGGCGCGCACCACCACGTCGCGCTCGGCGGCGAGCATCTCCAGCCGCAGCCGGCAGTAGACGGCCGACGGGGTGTCCTGGTCGGCCAGCGGCCGACCCAGCCGCTCCCAGGCCGCGTGCGACCGCGCCTCCGACCGGTCGCGCAGCCGCTCGACCACGCCCGCGGGCTCGTCCCCCGTCAGGAGCTCGTCGAGGCGGCGCAGGCCGGCCGCGCTGGCGGCGTCGCCGATCTCGGCGGCCCGCAGCGCGTCCTCGGCGGGGTCGGGCGGCGGCAGGCCGACCCGGCGGACCAGCCACGGCAGCGTCGAGCCCTGCACCAGCAGCGTGCCGACCACGACGGTGAAGGCGGCCAGCAGCAGGACGTCGCGGTCGGGCAGGTCCTCGGGCAGCAGCTGGGCGGCGGCCAGGGTGACCACGCCGCGCATGCCGGCCCAGGAGACCAGGCCCGCGACCGGGCTGCTCCACGCCTGGCGGCGCATCCAGGGCGTCCCGGCCCGCAGCACCGCCGCCGTCCCGAAGACGAAGACGAAGCGGGCGGCGATCGTGGCGACCAGCACCCCGGCGCACACGCCGGCGATCCGCCAGCCGCCCAGGTCGCTGTCCTGCAGGCCGGAGAGCAGGCCGGGCAGCTGCAGGCCGATGACCAGGAAGACCGCGTTCTCCAGCACGAACGCGACGGTGCGCCAGGTGATCGCCTCGGTGACCCGCGCGGACGCCGTCTGCACCCGCGGCGACAGCTGCGCCAGCGTCAGCCCGGTGACGACGGTGGCCAGCACGCCGGAGGCGTGGATCTCCTCGGCGGGCAGGAACGCCAGGTACGGGGCGACGAAGGAGACCAGGGTGTCCAGCACGGGGTCGCGCAGCCGCGCCCGGAGGACGGCGAGCACCGCGGCCACCGCCCCGCCGACCAGCACGGCGCCCACGACCGCCCAGACGAACTCGCCGGCGACCTGCGGCGGCGACGGCGACGACGTCAGCGCCGAGACGGCCACCGACAGCGCGATCAGCGCCGCGGCGTCGTTGACCAGGCTCTCCTGCTCCAGCAGGGTCGCCACCCGCCGGGGCAGGCCCAGCCGCCGGCCGATCGCCGAGGCCGCGACGGCGTCCGGCGGCGCGACCACCGCGCCCAGCGCCAGCGCCGCGGCCAGGGCCACACCGGGCAGCAGCAGCCAGGTCACCCAGCCGACCACGAGCGTGGTGAAGACGACCAGCACCACCGACATCGAGAAGATGCTCAGCTTGTCGTGCTTGAAGTCGAACAGCGAGGTGCGCGCCGTGGTCGCGTAGAGCAGCGGCGGCAGCAGCGCGTGCAGCACCAGGTCGGGGTCCAGCCGGACCTCCGGCACCCCGGGCAGGAACGACGCCGCGGCGCCGGCGACGACCAGCACCAGCGGCGTGGGCCAGCCGAAGCGCTCGCACAGCCCGGCGATCACCCCGACCGCGATCACCAGGGCCACCAGTTGGGAGATCACGTCCACGCCGCCAGCTTCCCGTCCCGGGCCACCCGCGCGCCGCGGCGGTGTCGCCGGATCGGCGTCCGGGTAGCCCGCAGGTCATGGCCGCCGTCCCGCCCGTCCCCGCCGACGACGTCACGCTCACGTTCGGCGGCAACGCCACCACGCTGCTGCGGATCGGCGGGTTCACGCTGCTCACCGACCCGAACTTCCTGCGCCGCGGGCAGCGGGCCTACCTCGGCAAGGGGCTGTGGACCAAACGGCTCACCGAGCCGGCGCTGGAGCCCACCCAGCTGCCCCCGCTCGACGCGATCCTGCTGTCGCACCTGCACGCCGACCACTGGGACCGGATCGCCACCCGCACCCTCGACAAGGACACCCCGGTCGTCACCACGCAGGAGGCCGCGCAGGCGCTGGGCCGGCGGGGCTTCGCCCAGACGCTGGACCTCACCCCCTGGCAGCGGCACGAGGTCACCCGCGGCGGCGAGACGCTGCGGATCACCTCGGTCCCCGGCGAGCACGGCCCGGGCCTGCTGGCCAAGGTGTTGCCGCCGGTGATGGGCAGCGTGCTCGAGCTGGTCCGCGACGGCGCGGTGAGCTGGCGCGGGTACATCAGCGGCGACACCCTCTTCCGGCCGTACCTGGCCGAGGTGCTGCAGCGCTGCGGGCCGCTCGACGTCCTCATCCCGCACCTCGGCGGCACGAAGGCGCTCGGGTTCACGGTGACGATGGACGGCCGGCAGGGCGCCGACCTCGTCGAGCTGCTGAAGCCGCCGGTGACCGTGCCGGTGCACTTCGACGACTACGACCGGTTCGCGAGCCCGCTGGGCGACTTCGTGCGCGAGGTGGCCGAGCGGCGGGCGCCGGGCGAGCTGCGCACGGTCACCCGCGGCGAGACGATCAGCCTCCGCCCCTAGCGGCTCGACCGCCACGGGCGGTGTGCGGTGCGGGACCGTTCGGACCGCGGAGTGGTCCCTCAGCGCACGGCGCTCGTGGCCGGAGCCGCCAGCCGGGTGCGGTACACCGCGGCGATCTGGGCACGGCAGGCATCCGGCTCGCGGGTCAGCCGGCGGTAGCTGAACCGGAGGACCAGCCAGCCGGCCGCGGCGAGCGCCGCGTCCCGGCGGAGGTCGTGTTCGCGCTGCTCGGGGCTGCCGTGGAAGGCGGCGCCGTCGAGCTCGACGGCGAGTCGCGCCTCCGGCCAGGCCGCATCGAGGTCGGCGTGGCCGTGGGGGAACAGCACGCGGTGCTGGCGTCGGCAGGGTGGGAGGCCGGGCACCTCGGTGACGTGCAGCATCCCCCAGATCTCCAGCTCGCTCCGTGCTCCTGCCGCGACCATGCCGAGCAGGTCGAACAGCGCGGCGCGACCGGGCAGCTCCGGTCGCCGGGCCAGCTCCCGCCGGAGCTCCGGCGCGGTCACCAGCCGCCGACGGAAGGCGGTGATCACGGCGGCCCGCGCCGCCTCCCGGGCGACCGCTGACCCCGCCCCTCCCTGCGCCGTCCCCCAGGCGTCGGTCACGCTGCGGGCGGGTGGGGTGACGGGCAGGCCGGCCCGCCGGCGGGAGGGCAGGTCGGCCACCCGGTGCACGGTCAGCCAGCCGACCGGCTCCGGCGCGCGCCGGCGGCCTCGATCGAGACGTGCACGTGGCCGGCCTCCTCGGCGAGGCCCCACAGCGCGAGGGCGGAGGTGTGGCTCAGCAGGCCGCGGGTGGAGAGGACGGCGGCCACGGCTCGCGTCCGCCAGCGACCGGCGTGCTCGGGGAGGACGACGACGTGCGGCAGCGGCCGCAGCAGCCGCCCCTCCCGGACCCACCGGGAGACGCTCGTCGAGCCGGTCCGCGCCGCGGCGTCGGCGATCCGCATCGCGCCGTCGGGCCCCAGCACCTCGCGCAGATCGACCACCACCACGGCAGCGTGTGGTCCGGCGCCGCTGCGGAAGGCGCCGGCGACGACCCGTGGGCGGGGCACCGCCCTGTGGAGGACACGGGCAGCGTGCGCCAGGAGACCGATGCGAACCCCGAGTAGGCAGGCAGCGCACAGTGCCCGTGACCGGGGGCGGCGGGGCGGCGGGGGCGGGGCGGCGGGGGCGGGGCGGACGGCGCGGGGGCCCCGCTCAGACGCCGGCGAGGCGGGCGGCGCGGGCGGCGACGTCGGTCCGCAGCGCGTCGGCGTCCACGGTCGTGCAGGCGCCGCCGGCCACGACCTGCCGGCCGCCGACCCAGACGTCGCGCACCAGCCGCGAGGCGCCCGACCAGACGAGGTGGGTGACCAGGTCGGCGAGCTCCCCGACCGGCTCGAACGCCAGGTCGCGGGTGTCGACGTGCACCAGGTCCGCCCGCCGGCCGACGGCGACCTGGCCGAGATCGGGCCGGCCGATCGCGTCCGCGGCCGCGCCGGTGGCCAGCCACAGCGCCTCGGCGGCGGTCAGCGCGGTCGCCGAGGACTCGCGCAGCCGGGCCAGCTGGGCGGCCAGCCGGGCGTCGGCCAGCAGGTCGAGCCCGTCGTTGGACGCCGGGCCGTCGGTGCCCAGCCCCACCCGGATGCCGCGGTCGAGCATCTCCCGCAGCCGGGCCACGCCGCTGGCCAGCTTGGCGTTGCTGGCCGGGCAGTGCGCCACGGCGACGTCGTACTCCTGCCACAGCTCCAGGTCGCCGTCGTCCATGTGCACGCAGTGCGCGGCCAGCACCCGGCCGCCGAGGACGTCGTGGGAGGCCAGCAGGGCCGGCACCGACAGGCCGTGGGCGGCCAGCAGGTCGGCGCCCTCGGTGGCGGTCTCGGCGACGTGCAGGTGCAGCAGCATCCCGTGCTCGCGGGCCAGGCCGGCGGCCTTGCCCAGCAGGGGCAGGGGCACGGTGTAGGCGGCGTGCGGGCCCAGGCCGTACTCGACGGTGCCGTCGCCGGGGGCGCCGGTGGCCAGCTCGACCGCGGCGGCGAGCTGCTCCTCCAGCGGCGGCATGCCCGGCAGCGGCACCAGCGGCGCGGCGATCACCGCGCGGGCGCCGGTGCGGCCGACGGCGGCGGCGATCCGATCGGGTGAGAAGTACATCTCCACGCTGGTGGTCACCCCGGCGCGCAGCATCTCGGCCGACGCCGCGGTCATCGCGACCTCGACGTCGTCCCCGGTCAGCCGCGCCTCGCGCGGCCACATGACCTCCTGCAGCCAGCGGTCCAGCGGCAGGCCCTCGCCCTGGCCGCGGAACAGCACCATCGGCGCGTGCGAGTGGGTGTTGACCAGCCCCGGCAGCAGCACGCCGGGGACGGCGACCACCTCGGCGTCCCCGGCCGGCGGGGCGTCGGCCGCGGGCCCGACCCAGCTGACCAGGCCGTCCGCGACGTCGACGACGGCGTCCGAGACGACCGTGCCGGACCGGTCCCCCACCACGACCGCCCGGGCGGTGAATCGCTGGCGCATGCGGGCACGCTAGCCCCACCGGCCCCGCGGGACCCGGACCGCCGGGCGCGGTCCGGGCGGCGTCCAGGAGCCGCCTCTACCGTGGGGCGCATGTCCTTCCTCGCCGCTGCCGCCACCGACGAGGGTGGTCTCACCGCCTGGCTGCTCGACCTCGTGGACACCCTCGGGCCGGTCGGGGTCGGGTTCAGCATCCTGATGGAGACGGTGATCCCGCCGATCCCGAGCGAGGCCGTGCTCGGTGCGGCCGGCGTGCTGATCGACACCCCGTGGGACTTCGCCGCCGTCCTGTTCTGCGCGACGCTCGGGTCGGTCCTGGGCGCGATCTTCTTCTACTACGTGGGCCGCGCGCTGGGCCCGCGCCGCTCGCACGCCTTCCTCGACCGGCTGCCGCTGGTGGAGACCGAGGACGTGGACAAGACCTTCGCCTGGTTCGAGAAGCACGGGCGGGCGGCGGTGTTCTTCGGCCGGATGGTGCCGATCGTCCGCAGCTTCATCTCGGTGCCCGCCGGCGTCGTGCGCATGCCGTTCGGCCAGTTCCTGCTGTACACCGCCGGCGGCAGCCTGATCTGGAACGCCCTGCTGGTCACCCTCGGTTGGCTGGCCCGCGACTTCATCGAGGCGAACCTGCACTACCTGGACTACGTGGTGGTCGCCGTGGTGGCGCTGGGCATCGCCTACCTGGTGGTCAAGCGCTACCGCGACGTCCGCCGGCACCGCCGCGCGGGCCGGACGACGGCCGACCGGGAGGGGACGGCGAGCGAGCGCACCGGCCGCCCGGCAGCATGACCGGGTGAGCGCACCCCGCCCGGACGTCGTCGCCCTCGACGTCAACGAGACCCTGCTCGACCTCGCGCCGATCCGCGCCGGTCTGGTCGAGCTCGGTCACCCGCCGGAACTGCTGGGCCCGGTCTTCGCCCGCACCCTGCTGACGGGCTTCGCCGCGGCCACCGCCGGCACGTGGTGCCGGTTCCGCGACGCCTTCGACGCCGCCCTGGTGCAGCTCACCGACCTCCCCGCGGCCGACCGCGGCCGGCTCGCCGACACCTTCCTCGAGCTCGGCCCGCACCCCGACGTGGAGCCCGCCCTGCGCCGCCTGGTGGAGGCCGGCGTCCGGGTGGTGACGCTCAGCCACGGCTCCCCCGGCGTGGCCGAGGCCGGGCTGGAGCGCGGCGGGATCGCGCCGCTGGTCGAGCGGTGCCTGTCCAGCGAGGTCATCCGCGCCTGGAAGCCGGCCCGCGAGGTCTACCTGTGGGCCGCCGGCGTGTGCGACGTCGAGCCGGCGCGGATGGCGCTGGTCGCCGCCCACGGCTGGGACGTGCACGGCGCCGTCCGGGCCGGGCTGACCGGCGTCTGGTTCCCCCGCGCCGAGCGCGGCTACCCGGCGGTCTACGACCCGGCCGCCCTGGTCGCCGCCGACCTCGCCGGCGCGGTGGACGCGCTGCTCGGCGCATGAGCGGCTCGCACGAGGTGGCCACCCCGCACGGGCCGGCGCGGGTGCACGCCGACGAGCCGGCGCGGGTCCGCGGCACGCTGGTGCTCGGGCACGGCGCGGGCGGCGGCGTGGAGTCCGCGGACCTGGTCGCCGTCGCCCGGGACGCCGTCGACGCCGGCTGGCGCGTGCTGCGGGTGGAGCAGCCGTGGCGGGTCGCCGGCCGGCGGATCGCCCCCGCCCCCGCGCGGCTGGACGAGGGGTGGACGGCGGTCCTCGACTCGCTGCGCACCGACGGGCGGCTGCGCGGCCCGCTGGTGGTCGGCGGCCGCAGCGCCGGCGCGCGGGTGGCCTGCCGGACGGCGGCGGCCCTCGGCGCGGACGGCGTCCTCACCCTGGCGTTCCCGCTGCACCCGCCGGGCCGGCCGGAGCGCAGCCGCGCCGACGAGGTGACCGGCGTCGACCTGCCGCTGGTGGTCGTGCAGGGCGAGACCGACGCGTTCGGCGCGCCGGCCGAGGTCGCGGCGGTGCTGCGGGGCCGGGCGACCGCGTCGGTCTACGCGGTGCCCGGCGACCACTCGCTCAAGAAGAACCCCGACGTCGTCGCCGCGGCCGCGCTGGCCTGGCTGGACGAGGTCCACCCCCGCAGCTGACGCGCGAGATCTGCACACTCGTCACCATCAGCTGCTGATGGCGACGAGTGTGCAGATCTCGTCGAGGGGTCAGAGGCGGTTGCGGCGCCGGCGGACGACGAGGCTGAGCAGGAACAGCACCGCGGCGACGCCGGCCAGCGGCTTGGCGTAGCGGGTCAGCGCCGCCCCGCCCGCGACCTCGAGCAGGTCGATCGGCTCGGGCTCGGCGACCGGCGGGCGCAGCGTGGCCGGCGAGCTCTTCGCCGGGCCGCCGGTCGCGGGCCGGGTCGGCGGGGCGGTCGGGCCGGACGGCGGGGTGCTGGGCCGGGCCGGGACGTCGGAGGCGCCCGGCACCCGGTCGGCCAGGGTGGCGTCCGGCGGCGGGGTGTCCGCCTCGACCGGCGTGCCCGCGGCGGCCGGCGAGGCGGCCGGCGCGGTGTCCGTCGCGGCCGGCGCCAGGTCGGTGGCCGCGGGAGCGGCGTCGAGCGTGATCGGGGCCGTGTCCGTGGCGGAGGGGGCGGCGCTCGCGGCCGCGGTCTTCTTCGCCGCCGTCTTCTTGGCCGCCGTGCCGGCCTTCCGCACGGCCTCGGCGGCCGCGTTGTCGCCCGGCGTCTGCTCCACCGAGGCCGCGACCTCCTCGGCCACCCCGCTCACGGTGGCCGCCGCGCCGGCCCCCCCAGCAGCGCCCGCCGGTGCGGTCGCGGCGCCCGCGTCGCCCTCACCGAGCTGCGCGGCGAGCTTGTCGGCGAACTGGCCCAGCAGCTTGTTGCCGACGTCGGTCATCACGCCGCGGCCGAACTGGGCCGGGCGGCCGGTGATGTTGAGGTCGGTGAGGACGTCGACGCGGGTGACCGAGCCCTCGGCGGCCAGCGTCGCGGTGACGACCGCGGCCGCGGTGCCGTTGCCGCGCTGGTCCTTGCCGCGGGCGTCGATGACCGCGCGGTGCGCCGCCTCGTCCTTCTCCACGAACGACGCCTTGCCCTGGTAGGTCAGGTTGATCGGGCCGAGCTTGACCTTCACCCGGCCGGTGAAGTCGTCGCCGGTGACCGAGTCCAGCGCCGCCCCGGGCATGCACGGCGCGATCCGCTCGATGTCCAGCAGGACCCGCCAGGCCTCGTCGATGGGGACCGGGACGGTGAACGAGTTCTCCAGCTGCACGGGTGCGACCTCCTGACGGTGACGGCTCGGCCGGCCCGCCCGGAGGGGACGGGCCGGCCGAGCCGGTGGAACGGGTGTGGGCGGTGTGTCGAACGCTACAGCCCGGCGGCGGCCGACACCGCCCGCCGAGTCAGCACCTGGGCGAGGTGCTCGCGGTAGTCGGCCTGGGCGTTGAGGTCGCTGCTGGGGCTGGTGCCCTCGGCCGCCCGGCGGGCCGCCTCGGCGATCGCCTCCGGGCTCGCCGCGGCGCCGGCGAGGGCCTCCTCGGTCGCCCGGGCCCGCAGCGGGGTCGGGCCCATGTTGGTCAGCCCGATCCGCGCCTCGGCGATGTGCCCGTCCTCCCGGCGCACCGCCGCCGCCACCGCGACGATCGACCAGGCCTGCGCCACCCGGTTGAACTTCTCGTAGCGCATGCCCCACTGCCCGGTCAGCTTCGGGACGCGGACCTCGACGAGCAGCTCCCCCTCCTCCAGCGCGGTGGTGAGGTAGTCGACGAAGAAGTCCGCGGCCGGCACGGTCCGCCGTCCGTTCGGCCCGGCGACCACGAACTCGGCGTCCAGCGCCAGCGCGACCGCCGGCAGGTCGCCGGCCGGGTCGGCGTGCGCCAGGGCCCCGCCGAAGGTGCCGCGGTGGCGCACCTGCCGGTCGGCCACCGTCTCGGTCGCCTCGGCGATCAGCGGCGCGTACTGCTGGATCAGCGGGTCCTTCACGACGTCGGCGTGCGTCGTCATGGCCCCGATGACCAGCGCGTCGCCCTCCTCCCGGACGCCGCGCAGCTCGCTGACGCGGCTGAGGTCGACGACCGTCTCCGGGGCGGCCAGGCGCAGCCGCATGACGGGGATCAGCGACTGCCCGCCGGCGAGGATCTTGACGTCCTCGCCGCCCTCGGCGATCGCCTGCAGCGCCTCGTCGACCGTGGTCGGCCGGGCGTAGGAGAACGGTGCGGGGATCACTGGTCGCCTCCGAGCGCGGACTGGGGGGTGGAGACGCCGGCCGTGGTCTCGGTCTGCGCGCCGCCGTAGGCGTTGGTGCCGGCGGCGGCCCGATCACCGCCGTCCCCGCCCTGGTGGACGGCCCGCCAGACCCGTTCGGGGGTCAGCGGCATGAGGATGTCCGAGACGCCGAGGTGCCGGACGGCGTCCAGGGCGGCGTTGACCACCGCCGGCGTGCTGGCGATGCAGCCGGCCTCGCCGACGCCCTTCGCGCCGATCGGGTTGCCCGGCGCGACGTGCACGGTGTTGGCGGTGTCGAAGTGCGGCAGGTCGGCGGCCGAGGGCACCAGGTAGTCCACGAACGTGCCCGTGGTCAGGTTGCCGTCGGCGTCGTAGACCGCCTCCTCGTACAGGGCCTGCGCGATGCCCTGCGCCAGCCCGCCGTGGACCTGCCCCTCGACGATCAGCGGGTTCACGATCGTCCCGACGTCGTCGACGCAGGCGTACTTGCGGATCTTCACCATGCCGGTCTCGGTGTCGACCTCCATGGCGCAGACGTGCGTGCCGTGCGGGAACGAGAAGTTCACCGGGTCGAAGGTGGCGTCCGCGTCGATCGAGGGCTCCACGCCCTCCGGGAAGTTGTGCGCCGCGAAGGTGGCCAGCGCGATCTCCTGGATCGACAGCGAGGTGCCCGGGGTGCCGCGGACGGAGAACTTCCCGTTCTCGAACTGCAGGTCGTCCTCGCTGGCCTCCAGCAGGTGCGCGGCCACGGTGCGGGCCTTGGCCACCACCTTCTGCGAGGCGTTGACCACCGCAGCGCCGCCCACGACCAGCGACCGCGAGCCGTAGGTGTCCAGGCCGCGGGAGGAGATGGAGGTGTCGCCGTGCAGCACCTCGACGTCCTCGAACGGGACGCCGAGCTCGTCGGCGACCAGCTGGCTCCACGCCGTCTCGTGGCCCTGGCCGTGCGGCGTGGAACCGGTGACGACCTCGACCTTGCCGGTGGGCAGCATGCGGATCGAGGCGTGCTCCCAGCCGCCGGCGCCGTAGCTCAGCGAGCCGAGCACCCGGGAGGGCGCCAGGCCGCACATCTCGGTGAAGGTAGAGAAGCCGATGCCCAGCTGCACCGGGTCCCCGGACTCGCGGCGCCGGCGCTGCTCCTCGCGCAGCTCGTCGTAGCCGAGGAGCTCGAGGGCCTTCTGGGTGGCGGTGTCGTAGTCGCCGCTGTCGTACTCCAGCCCGGCCGCCGTCGTGAACGGGAACTCGTCGGCCCCGATCCAGTTCTTCCGGCGCAGCTCCAGCGGGTCCATGCCCAGCTCGACGGCGAGCTCGTCCATGATCCGCTCGATCGCGAACGTCGCCTCGGGCCGGCCCGCGCCGCGGTAGGCGTCGGTGGGCGTCTTGTTGGTGAAGACCCCCTGGCAGTCGAACCGGTAGGCCGGGAACTTGTAGATCCCGACGTACATGAAGGCGCCCAGCACCGGCACGCCCGGGCTGACCAGGCGCAGGTAGGCGCCCATGTCCGAGAGGATGTGCACCCGCAGGCCCTTGACGTTGCCCTCGCGGTCGGACGCGATGTCGATGTACTGGATCTGGTCGCGGCCGTGGTGGGCGCTCATCAGCGACTCGCTGCGGGTCTCGGTCCACTTGACCGGCTTGCCGAGGCGCTTGGCGACCAGGAGGGTGATGACCTCCTCCGGCGTCACCTGCAGCTTGCCGCCGAACCCGCCGCCCACGTCGGGGGCGATCACCCGCAGCTTGTGCTCGGGCGTGCCGGTGACCATCGCCAGCATCAGCCGCAGGATGTGCGGCACCTGGGTCGAGGACCACATCGTGTAGTTGTCGCCCTGCGGCTGGACCACGGTCGCCCGGGGCTCCATGAACGCCGGGATGAGCCGCTGCTGCACGAACCGGCGGCTGACCACCACGTCGGCGTCGGCGAACGCCTGCTCGGTGTCCTGGCCGGTGCCGGCCTCGCCGGCGTCGAACACGAACCGGAAGCTCTCGTTCGAGTTCAGGTGGTCGTGGCACAGCTCGGGCTGCTCGGCGAGCGCCTGCTCCATGTCCAGCACGACCGGCAGCGGCTCGTAGTCGACGTCGACGAGCTCGACGGCGTCCTGGGCCGCGGCCTTGCTGCGGGCGACGATCACGGCGACGGCCTCGCCGACGTGGTTGACCTCCTCCACCGCCACGGAGGGGTGGCCGGGGTTGACCATGTCCGGGGTGACCGGCCAGGCGCACGGGATGGAGCCCTGCTCCTCGGCGAAGTCGCGGCCGGAGAAGACGGCGACGACGCCCGGCGCCGACCGCGCGGCCTCGACGTCGACGCTGCGGATCTTGGCGTGCGCGATCGGGCTGCGCACGACGGCCAGGTGCAGCATGCCGGGCAGGACCAGGTTGTCGGTCCACGTCGTCCGGCCGGTGATCAGCCGGGCGTCCTCCTTGCGGCGGCGCGGCTGGCCGACCTCCCGGGCCGGCGCCTGGGCCGGGGCGTCCTCGACGGCAGTCATGCCTGCGCCCCCGTCGTCTGGCCGGACAGCTCGCCGGCGGCCTGCTGCACCGCGCGGACGATGTTCTGGTAGCCGGTGCACCGGCAGAGGTTGCCCTCGATCCCCTCGCGGATCTCCGTCTCGCTCGGGCTCGGGTTCTCCTTGAGCAGGTCGATCGAGGCCATGATCATCCCGGGGGTGCAGTAGCCGCACTGCAGCCCGTGCATCTCGTGGAAGGCCTTCTGCACCGGGTGCAGCTCGCCGTTGCTCGCCACGCCCTCGATGGTGGTGACCTCGCTGCCGTCGGCCTGGACGGCGAAGACGGTGCAGGACTTCACGGCCTGCCCGTCCAGGTGGACGGTGCAGGCGCCGCAGTTGCTGGTGTCGCAGCCGACGACCGTGCCGACCTTGCCCAGCTGCTCGCGCAGGTAGTGGACCAGCAGGGTCCGCGGTTCGACGTCGTCGCTGTACGACACCCCGTCGACCCGCACGTTGATGGACGTCACCGAGAGCCTCCGCTTCCTTGCAGGACATGACGCCGCGCCCCGGCTCGGCCGGGCGCTGGCGCGGAGTCTGGCAACGGCGGAGTGACTCAGGCCACGCTAACTTCCCGCCGGGTCCGACCGGCGGGCGCGTTCCCGCAGGTCAGCGGCGGGTGGCAACGTTGCAGCGGGGTTGCAGTCCCCCGGTGGGACGCCGTCAGGCGCCGGTCGTGGCGGACGTCGCGAGCCGCTCGCGGCGCTGCAGCAGCGCGGAGGCGCCCAGGGCGACCAGCCCCACCGCGGCCAGCCCGGCGCCCACCGTCGAGGGCGCGGTGTAGCCGGCCCCGGCGGCGATGACGAGGCCGCCGAGCCAGGCGCCGAGGGCGTTGGCCGCGTTGAGCGCCGAGTGGTTGAGCGCGGCGCCCAGCATGCGGGCGTCGGCGGCGACCTCCATGAGCCGCAGCTGCAGGCAGACGACCAGCACCGAGGAGGCGACCGCGACGAGGAACACCGCGCCGAGCAGGGTGGCGCCGCTGCGCGCCGCCAGGGGCATCAACGCCAGCAGGACGCCCATCGCGACCGCGCCCCCGACCAGCGACGGGAACAGGGCGCGGTCGGCCAGCCGCCCGCCCAGCACCGTGCCGGCCACCATGCCGACGCCGAAGGCGAACAGCACCCACGGCACCGCTCCCCGGGACAGGCCGGTGACGTCGGTGGTGAGCGGCGCGATGTAGCTGTACAGCGCGAACATCCCGCCGAACCCGACGACGCCGACGGCGAGGGTGAGCAGCACCTGCGGCCGGCGCAGCGCGCCGAGCTCGGTGGCGACCGACGCCCCCGCCGCGGCCCGCAGCGGCGGCACCAGGGCGGCCACCCCGGCGATCGTGACGACGGCGAGGACGACGACGGCCCAGTAGGCCGCCCGCCACCCGAGGTGCTGGCCCAGCCAGGTCGCGGCGGGGACCCCGACGACGTTGGCGACCGACAGCCCGAGCATCACCGAGCTGACCGCCCGGCCGCGCTGCCCCTCGGCGACCAGCGACGCGGCGACCAGCGAGGCCACGCCGAAGTAGGCGCCGTGCGGCAGGCCGCTGACGAAGCGGGCGAGCAGCAGCGCCCCGCTGCCGGCGGCCAGCGCGCTGAGCGCGTTGCCGACCAGGAACGCCACCATCAGGCCGATCAGCAGCCGGCGGCGGGGCACCCGGGCGCCGAGGGTGGCGATCACCGGCGCCCCGACGACGACGCCGAGCGCGTAGGCGGAGATGACGTGCCCGGCGGTGGGGATGTCGACCGCCACGCCGTCGGCGATGTCGGGCAGCAGGCCCATGGTCACGAACTCGGTGGTGCCGATCGCGAAACCGCCGACCGCCAGCGCGGCGATGGCGGCGACCAGCCGCCGGCGGGCCGGCAGCGGCGCCTCGACGTCGGCCTCCCGGGCGGTGGACGCGTCGGGGGTCGCGGAGACGTCGGCACTCACGTGCACAGGCCAATGCCCGGCCCGGGCGGCGCATTCCCCGGGTGGGGGAGCGCTGGGCCACAGCCGCCGGGTCCCGCGGCCGCCGCCGGGGCCCCCGCGGCGCCGTCAGGCCCCGCGGCCGCCCCGGCGCAGCCGGCCCAGGTGGGCGGCGACGGCCGCCCGGCGCGCGGAACCGGCCGGGAGCACCTCCAGGCAGGTCTGCCAGAGGGCCACGTCGGCCGTGGCCTCCGGCAGCCGGCCGTAGCGCAGCAGCAGTTCCGGCCGGCGGGCGGTGAGGACGGCCTGCCGCAGGGCCGTGGCGAGCCGGTCGCGGGCGGCGGCGACGCCGGGCGCGGTCGAGCGGGGCAGCACGGGGCCGGGGTAGCGCTCCAGCGCCTCGGGCAGCGCGCCGAGGTCGATGAGGCGGCGCACCCGGTCGACGTCGGTGTCGAGGCGGCCGAGCAGGCGGTAGGGCCGGGAGCCGATGAGGTGGGCGCCGACGAGGCGGCGCAGCCGGGACAGCTCCGCCCGGACGGTGACGACGGCGGCGTCCCCGCCGTGGCACTCGGCGGCCAGCTGCTCCGCCGTCCGGCCCTCCCCCGCGGCGGCGGCCTCGGCCAGCAGCAGGAGCAGCTCGGAGTGGCGCAGCGACAGCTGGACGGGACCGGCGGGCAGCACGAGCCGGGCCCGGTCGCGGCCCAGCACCTCCAGCCGCACCGCCGGGCGCGGCCTCGGGGGCGGGGGCGCGGCCGGCGTCTCCAACGACGCCCGGTGCAGCCAGCGCAGCTCGGCCTCGACCGCGGCCACGGTCGCCCGGACGAGGGTGAACACGTGCGGGCTGGCCACGTGGTCGCCGCCGGTCACGTCGATCGCGCCGAGCAGCTCGCCGGTGACGGGGGAGTGCACCGGCGCGGCCGAGCAGCTCCACGGCTGCACCGACCGGCGGTAGTGCTCGCTGCCGTAGAACTGGACGGCGTGGTCGAGGGCCAGCGCGGTGCCCGGGGCGTTGGTGCCGGCGACGTCCTCGGACCAGCGGGCGCCCTCGACGAAGTTCATCCCCGCCGCCTGCGAGCGCAGCCGGGCGTCGCCCTCGACCCACAGCATCCGGCCGGCGGCGTCGGTCACCGCGACGATCATGCGGTCGTCCTCGGCGTCCTCCACCAGCAGCCGCCGGATCACCGGCAGCACCGGGGCGAGCGGGTGCGCGGCGCGGTAGGCCTCGAGGTCGTCGTCGAGCAGGTCCACCGGCGGGGACGCGCCGTCGGGGTCGACGCCGCTGCCGAGGCTGCGCCGCCACGACTCCCACACCACCGGGCGCACCGGCGCCGGCGGGCGCGCGGCCGAGGTCACCAGCGCCTCGTGCGCAGCCCGCAGCCGACGGGTGAGCGCGGCGTCGGGCCGCCCCTCGGGCAGCGCGAGCCACGGCGAGGAGGTCACGGTCTCGGACCCGGGAAGTGGCTCATGTCACCCTCCATCGTCTCCGGGAAACGCCGAACGCACCAGGGCATCCGCTGCCCGGTCAGATCCGTGGCGGGCTCGCGGGCAGCAGCGCCCGCGGGCTGCCCGCCCGCAGCGCCCCCGCCCACAGCCCCGCGCCGTAGGCCAGGTCCTCCGCCCGGCGGGCCGCCACGAACGTCGCCGGGTCGACGGCGCGCCGGTGCGGCCACCACGCGGCGAGCCCGTCGGCGACCGCGACGGCGCCCAGCACCACCCGCGCCCGGCGGGAGACGAGCGCGCCGGCCACGGCCAGCGGCCAGTGGTGCCGGGTCGCCGCGCGGGCGAGCGTCCGGCCGGCGGTCGCGGTGCCGCGCAGCACCAGCACGGCGGCCAGCGCGGCCGGCGGGCGCCCGTCCGGCGGGGTGAGCCGCCGGGCCAGCCGCACCGCGGCGGCGCCCAGGACGCCGGCGGCGGCCAGCCGTCCCGGCCCGCGCCCGGCGAGGGCCAGCGCCACCGCGGCCGCCGCCCACCCGGAGACGACGACCGGCGCCACCGCCGCGCCGTGCCGCTGCGCGAGCAGCGCGGCGCCCGTGCCGTAGAAGGCGCGGCGGCGCAGCCACGCGCCGGCCCCGGCGGGGTGCTCGTGGGCGACCTGCGCCGCCGGCTCGTAGCGGACCCGCCAGCCCGCCGCGGCCAGCCGCCACACCAGGTCGACGTCCTCGGCGACCCGCATCGACTCGTCGAAGCCCGCGCCCAGCGCCTCCCGGCGGGCCAGCAGCGCGGCGCTGGGCACGTAGGAGACGGCGGCCAGCGGACGGACGGCGGCCGGCCGCGGCCCCATGTCCAGGGCGCTCACCGCCGCCTCGTAGGCCGCCAGCCGCCCGCGCGGAGTCGCTCGGTGCCGGTTTCCGCGCTCGAGCGACTCCGCATCCGGCCCCGCGCCCAGGGCGACCACGCGGGGGGCGACCAGGGCCAGCCGCGGGTCGCCCAGGTGCCGGCGCAGCGGGGGCAGCCAGCCGGGCCGCGGCACGCAGTCGGAGTCGAGGAAGGCCACCAGCGGGGTGCCGGCGGCCCGCAGGCCGGTGTTGCGGGCGGCGGCCGGCCCGCGCGAGACCGGGCTGCGCAGCACCCGCGCGCCGGCGGCCGCGGCCACCGCCGCGAGCGCGACCGGGTCCGCGGAGCCGTCGTCCACGACGAGCACCGGCACCGCGGCCGTGTCCGGGTCGGCCCGCAGGGCGGCCAGCAGCCGGGCGACGCCGTCGGTCCGGTCGCGCACCGGGACGACGACGGTCACCGCCGTCCCCGGGTCCGGCAGCGCGCCCAGGTCGGGATGGGCGATCCCGGTGTCGAGCAGGCGGTCGGCCAGCGCGGCCGAGGCGGCACCGGTGACTCCCAGGCGGCCGGTGCGCAGCAGGTCGACCGCGCGCGGGCGCAGCCGCAGCAGGCGCAGCGGCGAGCCGCCGAGCAGCGCCGTCCCGCCGTCCCGCCGGCGCACGCCCGGGTCGAGCCGGACGGTCCAGCCGTCGGGCAGCCGCTCGCCCGGCGGCGGGGGCAGGCTCAGGCCGCGCCGCCCAGCACCTGCGCGGTGGTCACCACCTGCACCAGGGGCGCGTAGCAGCCGAGGATCCGCAGGGTGTCCTCGTGCGCGGCGTCGTCGGCCCCGGCGCAGGCGTCGGAGACCACGCGCACCGGGACGCCGGCGTCGGCGGCCGGCAGCACGGTGGACAGGACGCAGCAGTCGGTGGCGACGCCGGTGACGGTGAGCGGCCCGTCGTCCACGATCGCGGCGAGCTCGGGCCCCCACTTGCCGAAGGTGGTCGCGTCCAGCACCGGGGCGGCGCCGGGGTCCTCGGCCAGCCGGTAGAGCGGGGCGTCCGGCGGCTGCAGGGCGAAGTCGTACTGCTCGTAGTAGTCCACCCAGGCGCCCTCGGGCTTCTCCGGTGCGACGAACCGGGTGAACACGACGCGGTCGCCGAAGGCCGCGACCAGGCGGCGCACGTTGGGCCGGATGTCGTCGAAGCGGGGCGCCGTCCAGGGGGAGCCGGGATCGCGGAACACCTGCTGCAGGTCGACGACGACCAGCCACCCCTCGGGACGCACCGGTCGAGCCTAACGGGGCCCGTGACCCACCCGTGACCGCCCGGTGGTTAGGTGAGCCTCACCTACTCGCCCCCTGGAGATCCGATGCCGTCCCGACCCCCGCTCCGCGCGGCCGCTCTCGTGGCCGCTGCCGCCCTCGTCCTCGCCGGGTGCGGGGACGACGACTCCGACGACGGCGCCGGCTCCGGCGGGGAGGGGGGCGGCGGCTCGTCGTCCGGCGCGTTCCCCGTGACGATCGGGACGGCGTTCGGCGACGTCACGATCGACGAGGAGCCGACCCGCGTCGTCGCGCTCGGCTGGTCCGACGCCGAGACCGCGCTGGCCCTCGGCGTGCAGCCGGTGGGCGCCAGCGACTGGCTCGCCGTCGGCGGCGACGACGGGCTCGGCGACTGGGTCCCGGAGTCCTACGACGAGGCGCCCGAGATCATCGAGACCCTCGAGCCCAGCTACGAGGCGGTCGCCGCCCTGGAGCCGGACCTCATCCTCGACACGCGCTCCTCCGGCGACCAGGACCGCTACGACGCGCTCAGCGCGATCGCGCCGACCGTGGGCCAGCCCGAGGGCGTCGGCCCGTACCAGACCACCTGGCAGCAGCAGCTGGAGATGGTCGGGCAGGCGCTGGGCAGGAGCGACGAGGCCGCCGCCCTGCAGGACGAGGTCGAGCAGGCGTTCGCCGACGCCGCGGCCGAGCACCCGGAGTTCGCCGGCACCGAGGTCGCCGTCGGCGCCTTCACCTCCGAGGGCTTCGGCGCCTACGTCAGCGGCGACTCCCGCGTGCAGTTCATGGAGCAGCTCGGGTTCGTGAACAAGGAGGAGATCGAGGAGCAGGCGACGGAGAACTTCTTCGTGCCGGTCAGCGAGGAGCAGCTGTCGCTGCTGGACGCCGAGCTGACCGTCGTCTTCCCGATCTTCGTGGAGGCCGCGGAGTTCACCGGCAACCCGCTGTGGAACGCGCTGCCGTCGGTCCAGGAGGGCCGCGCCGTCGTCCTGGAGGACCTGACGCTGCTCAACGCCTTCTCCAGCGCGTCGGCCCCCGGCCTGCTCTACGCCCTCGACGGCACCGTCCCGCTGTTCGCCGAGGCGCTGGCCGGCTGATCCCCCGCTGAGGCACAGGAAGCTCTACCCACGTCCTCCCGGCGAGGACGTGCGTAGAGCCTCCCATGCCTCGCGCAGCCGACCGGTCGGGTCGACCTGCCAGGCCGCGGCCGCGGTGACGAGGCGGTCGGCCATCCCCGCCAGCAGCTCGGCGCCCTCCTCGGCACTGGCCCCGGCCGGGTCGCCGAGGACGCCGTTGCCGCTCACCGCCCGCACCCCCTCGGCCCGCAGCCGGGGCAGCAGCTCGGCGATCGGCGTGCGATCACCGGCCTCCGCCCGCTCCCCTTGCACCCACCCCGGTTCCACGTGCAACAGCAGCGAGGTCTCCGTCCGGCCCGCGTGCGCGTCGCCGCCCGGCACGCCGCAGGGCCACCACGCGACGTCCCGGCCCTCGGTCCGCAGCAGCGTGCCCGCCGCCCGAAGCGCGTCGAGGTTGCCGCCGTTGCCGTTCACCAGCAGCACCCGCCCCGCCCAGCGGCACGCCGACCGGCCGTACTCCACCAGCAGGCCGGTCAGCGCCTCCGTGCCGAGCGAGATCGTGCCGGGGAAGTCCTCGTGCTCGCCGCTCGCGCCGTACGCCAGCGCCGGGGCCAGCAGCGCCGCGTCGATCCGGTCCACCGCCGCGTCGGCGACGGCCCCGGCGACCGCGGAGTCGGTGATCAGCGGCAGGTGCGGGCCGTGCTGCTCGACCGCACCGAGCGGCACCAGCAGCAGCGCCGACTCGGGCAGGTCCGGCCAGGCCGCCGCGGCGAGGGAGCGCACCGCGGCAGCCTAGGAGCCGGCTAGTGGGCGACGACCAGGACCTCGTCGTCGTCGGTCGGGTCGGGCAGCTCCCAGGGCCGCACCAGCCAGACGAGGACGGCGAGCGACAGCGCGAGCGCGGCCACCACGATCACGCCCATCGCCAGCGCGTCGTTGCCGAGGACGCCGACCAGCGGGGCCACCGCCGCGCCCACGACGAACTGCACCGCCCCGAGCAGCGCGGCCGCGGTCCCGGCGGCCTCGCCGTGCCGGGAGAGCGCGAGCGCCGGCGCGTTGGGCAGCCCGAGGCCGGCGGCGAACAGCACGGCCCACATCGGCAGCGCGACGGCCCAGATGCTGCCGGTGTCGGCCACCGCGAGGACGACGAGCACCAGACCCGCGACCGCCCCGCCGATCGTCGAGGCGAGCAGCACCTGCCCGGTCGCCCACCGCTTGAGGAAGACCGGGTTGAGCTGGGTGGCGACGATCAGCCAGATCGCCCCGGCGCCGAACAGCAGGCCGAACTCCTGCTCGTCGAGGCCGAACTGGTCCTGGTAGACGAACGCCGCGCCGGAGACGTAGCTGAACAGGCCGGCGATCACCAGGCCGCCGACGAGCACCAGCCCGACGAACACCCGGTCGCGGAACAGCCCCCGGTAGCTGCGCAGCGTGCTGCGGACCCCGACCGGGACCCGGCGGGCCGGCGGCAGGGTCTCCCGCAGCGCGAACCAGCCCATGACGAGCAGCAGCGACCCGAACACGGCCAGGACGAGGAAGACCCCGCGCCACGACGTGAACCGCAGCACCTCGCCGCCCAGCGTCGGCGCGAGCACCGGGAACGCCCCGATGACCAGCATGATCCGGGAGATCATCGTGGCCGCCGCCCGGCCGTCGTAGAGGTCGCGGATGACGGCCATCGCGATGACCATCCCGGCCGCCGTCCCGACCCCCTGCAGCAGCCGCAGCACTCCCAGGACGGCGATGTTCGGGGCGACCAGCACGAGCAGCGAGGCGACGACGTGCAGCGCGGTGCCGATCAGCAGCGGGTTGCGGCGGCCCAGCGCGTCGGACAGCGGGCCGATGACGATCTGGCCCAGCCCCATCCCGACCAGCGTGCCGGTGAGGGTGAGCTGCACCGCCGAGTTCGTCGTCATCAGGTCGTCGGCCACGGTCGGCAGGGCCGGCAGGTACATGTCGATGGTCAGCGGCCCGAGTGCCACGAAGGCGCCGAGGGTCAGCGCGGTGCGCGCCATGCCGGGCGGCGCGGGCGCCTCCGCGGGGGCGGGGCCGGCCGGGGCCGCGGTGGCCTCCGGCCGGTCGTGCGTGGTCGTCACGGGGGTGCTCCTGTGTCCGGGTCGCTTCCCGGCAGCACGCCACCGGCTCGTCAGGGCCCAAGTGGGCGGGCCGCCCCGGCATTCCCGGTCCCCGCGCGTCGGTGCGCCGGTTCTCGTATGCCTTTCGGTTTCCCGCTCGCCTCTCTATCAGAGACGGGCCGGGGTGTCACGCGCCGGGCGGCCGGGCACCCGGGGACGGACCGACGACGAGAGAGGACGGACATGACCACCGAGGACACCCGCAAGGTCGCCGAGCTCATCAAGGGGGAGCGCTTCGGCTTCCTCACCACGACCACCCCGACGGGCACGCTGACCAGCCGGCCGATGACCCTGCAGGAGGTCGAGTTCGACGGCGACCTGTGGTTCTTCGCCGAGCGCAGCGCCGACTGGCTCGACCACGTCCGGTCCAGCCCGCAGGTCAACGTCGGCATCGGCTCGGGCGGCACCTGGGTGTCGCTGACCGGCCGCGCCGCCGTGGTCGACGACGTGGCGAAGAAGAAGGAGCTGTGGAACGGCGGGGTCGAGGCGTGGCTGCCGCAGGGCCCGGAGGACCCGTCCGTCGTCCTGGTGAAGGTGGACGGCGACACGGCCGAGTACTGGGACAGCCCGGGCGGCCGGCTGGCCACCGCCTTCAGCTTCGTGAAGGCGAAGGCCACCGGTCAGCGCATCGACTCCGGCGAGAACGAGGTCGTGGACCTCTGAGGCAGGGACCTCACTTGACGGTGTAGCCCGCGTCCACGGGCAGCGTGACGCCGGTGATGTAGCGCGCCTCGTCGGAGACGAGGAACAGCACGGCGTTGCTGATGTCGCGCGGCTCCACCCACGGCACCGGGAGGGCGTTGGTCGAGGCGAAGACCGGCTCGGCGCCCTCCCGGGTCGGGTTCGGCTCGTCCGGCATGAACAGTCCCCAGGTCTTCGGGTTCTGGATCATCTGGGTGTCCACCCCGGTCGGGTGGACGGTGTTGACCCGGATCGACTGCGGCGCGAACTCGTTGGCCAGCGTCCGCATGACGCCGACGATGCCGTGCTTGGCCGCCGTGTAGTGGATCGTGTTCGGCGTCCCCTTCAGGCCGGCCACCGAACTGGTGATGACGATCGACCCACCGCGCTCCAGCAGGTGCGGCAGCGCCACCTTGCAGGTGTTCCACACCCCGGTCAGGTTGACGTCGATCATCTCCCGCCAGGCCTCGTCGGTGACCTCGAGCGCGGGGTGGATCTCGAACACCCCGGCGTTGGCCAGCACGATGTCGAGCTGCC
This sequence comes from Blastococcus sp. SYSU D00868, assembly GCF_054050575.1. Lineage (NCBI taxonomy): Bacteria > Bacillati > Actinomycetota > Actinomycetes > Geodermatophilales > Geodermatophilaceae > Blastococcus > Blastococcus sp. SYSU D00868. Next base: position 22,339 of record NZ_JBJGZO010000005.1, on the reverse strand, counting down.
CGAGCTGGGAGATCCCCTCCTGCAGCGCCGCCTCGAGGGCCCCGGCGTCCCGGACGTCGGCCTTCGTGGCGACGATCCGCCGGTCCAGCGCCTCCACCTGGCGCACGGTCTCCGCCAGGTCCTCCTCCGTCGCGGGTGGGTACATCTCGATCGACGGCACGGGGCCGCAGAGGTCCACCGCGATGACGTCGGCGCCCTCCTCGGCCAGCCGCAGCGCGTGGCTGCGCCCCTGCCCGCGCGCCGCCCCGGTGATGAACGCGACCTTGCCCTCGACCCGTCCGGCCACGACCGCCTCCTACTTCGCCGTGAAGCCGGCGTCGACGGGCAGGGTCACGCCGGTGACGTAGCGGGCGTCGTCACTGACCAGCCAGACGATCGCGTTGCTGATGTCGACGGCCTCGATCATCTCGACCGGCAGCAGGTTGGCCATCGCGCCGGCGATGGTGGGGTCCTCCTCCAGCCACTTCTGCATGAAGTCGTTGACGACCATGGGCGTGTTCACGCCGGTCGGGTGGACCGAGTTCACCCGGATCCGGTGCTGGGCCAGCGTGTTGGCGAACGACCGCATGAGGCCGACGACGCCGTGCTTGGCCGCGGTGTAGCCCTGCCCGCCGGGTGAGTCGCCGCCGATCCCCTTCAGCCCGGCGGTGGAGCTGGTGATGACGACGGCGCCGCCGTCCCCCTGCTCGACCATCACCGGCGTGGTGGCCCGCAGGGTGTTCCAGACCCCGGTCAGGTTGACGTCGACGACGTCGGCGAACTCCTGCGCCGCGTTGCCCTCGCCGCCCATGGGGGCGATGCCGGCGTTGGCCAGCACGATGTCGAGCCGACCCAGCTGGGCGACGCCGTCCTGCACGGCGCGCTCCAGCGCGGCCAGGTCGCGGACGTCCGCCTGGCTGGCCACGATCCGGCGGTCGAGCTTCTCGACCTGCCGGACCGTCTCCTCCAGGTCCTCGGGGGTGGCCATCGGGTAGGGCACGGTGTCGATCTGCGCGCAGATGTCGACGGCGATGACGTCGGCGCCCTCCTCGGCGAGCCGGATCGCGTGACTGCGCCCCTGCCCCCGTGCGGCCCCGGTGATGAACGCGACCTTGCCCTCGAGCTTGCCCATGGCACCCGCCCCTCCTCGGCGGGGGCCGTCCCGGCTCGGAGGCACACGCGGCACTCCGGCCCGGTCGCGGCGGGGCGGCCCCTGGACGTTGCAGTCGGCAACCGTGACCTGGCTCACACGTTAGGGCGGCCGCCCGATCGGGACAACTCCTCCCAGCGGACTGCCAGCCGACCACCAGCGGGCGCGACGAGGCTCGGGGCACGACCCCGGGAGGTGCACCGTGCTGATCGTCGCCGTGCTCGTCGCACTGCTGCTCACCATGACGCTCGCCGACCTCGCCCCGGCACTGCTGCCGGAGCAGGGCCGGGGCCTGGTGCGGCTGCCGTAGGGGCGCCGGCGGGCTACTGCATGCCCGCCAGGGGCGACTCGTCGCAGATCTTGGCGGGGATGCTCGGGATGCCGAGGAGGGTGGGCTGCCCGCGCACCGGGCCGGTGTGCGAGTGGTCGAGGTGGCTCTTCGGCTTGACCGTGTCCTGGTCGCGCGCCGCGAGCAGCGACTCGGCGTGGCCCTGGACGCACTCGGGGTCGGGGCCGTCGAGCGGCAGGCCGGTGAAGAACTTCGCGGCCATGCAGCCGCCCCGGCAGGCGTCGAAGTGCGCGCACTTCGTGCAGGCGCCGCCGGTCTGCGGGGAGCGCAGCTCCTGGAACAGGTCCGAGGTCTGCCAGACCCGCTGGAAGCCGCCCTCGTCCCGGACGTTGCCGGCCAGGAAGTTCTCGTGGATCGCGAACGGGCAGGCGTAGACGTCGCCGACCGGGTCGATCAGGCAGACCACGCGCCCGGCGCCGCACAGGTTGAGCCCCGGCAGCGCCTGCCCGTAGGCGGACAGGTGGAAGAACGAGTCGCCGGTGAGCACGCGGTCGCCGTTGGCCAGCAGCCACGAGTACAGCTCGCGCTGCTGGGCCTGGGTCGGGTGCAGGGTGTCCCAGACGTCGGCGCCGCGGCCCGAGGGCCGCAGCCGGGTGATCCGCAGCTGGGCGCCGTAGCGGTCGGTGAGGGCCTTGAACTCGTCGAGCTGGCCGGCGTTCTCCCGCGTGACCACGACCGAGACCTTGAAGTCCTTCATCCCGGCCTCGGCGAGGTTCTCCAGCGCCCGCGTGGCGGTGGCGAAGGAGCCGGTGCCGCGGACGCGGTCGTTGACCTCGGCGGTGGCGCCGTCCAGGGAGATCTGGACGTCGACGTAGTCGGTGCCGGCCAGCTGGGCGGCGCGCGCCTTGTCGAGCTTGACGCCGTTGGTGGAGAACTTGACCCCGACCTGGTGGTCGATCGCGTAGTCGAGCAGGTGCCAGAAGTCCGGGCGCACGGTCGGCTCGCCGCCGCCGACGTTGACGTAGAAGACCTGCATCCGCTGCAGCTCGTCGATGACGCCCTCGGCCTCGGCGGTGCTCAGCTCCCGGGGGTCGCGCCGCCCGGAGGAGGACAGGCAGTGCACGCACGCCAGGTTGCAGGCGTAGGTGAGCTCCCAGGTCAGGCAGATCGGCGCGTCCAGGCCGTACTCGAACTGGTCGATCAGGCGGCCGCCGACCGGGCGCTCGGGCGCGGCGGGGCGGGAGGGGAGGACGGCGGTCATGCGGGCAGCTCCCTGCGTTCGATCATCTGCGAGCGGGCCAGGTCGGCCAGGGCCTTCACGTAGGCGGGGCGCTGCGCCTCGGGCACCGCGCAGGCAGCGAGCGTGGCCGACACGCTCGGGTGGTGCTCCAGCGCCTCGACGACGCTGACCAGCAGCTTCGACTTCAGGAACGACAGCTTGCGGTTCCCGAAGTGGTAGACCAGCGCCCCGAAGGGCTCCGGGCGCATCGCCACCGACCGGGCCCGCTGCCACGGCAGCTCCGGGTCGAACGCTGGCGCGTCCCCGGGGATCTCACCCACGACGGCGGGCTCGGCGGTGGTCACCGGGCGGCTCAGTAGACGCCGCACATCCCGTCGATGGAGACCTCCTCGACGAGGGTCTCCTCGACCAGCTCCTCCTCGACGGCGGCCGGGGTCTCGGTCTCGGTGCTGACGGTGGCCTGCTCGGGCATGACGCCTCCTCGGGTGGGTGACCTGGGTCGCCCCGGACGCTAGTGACACCGGGTGCCACAGGCAACCGGGTGAACCGGGGCCGCGGTCGTTCCCGCGGCGGACGGGCCGGTCCAGGATGGAGGCGTGACCGCCGTCCCGGCCGACCTGCGCGCCGACACCCGCGCGCGCCTGGAGCAGGTGGCGCTCGAGCTGTTCGCCGCCGAGGGCTTCGAGCGGGTCACGGCCGACGAGATCGCCGAGGCCGCGGGCATCAGCCGGCGCACGTTCTTCCGCTGGTTCCCCACCAAGGCCGACGCGGTGTGGGGCGACTTCGCCGGGCACGTCGCCCGCCTGGAGGCGCGGCTGGCCGCCACCGCCCCGGAGCAGCCGGTGCTCGCCTCGATCTGCGCGGCCTACCTGGAGGCCAACGACTACCCGCCGGGCCAGCTCCCGGTGCTGCGCCAGCGGATGTCGCTCATCCTCGGCGAGCCGGCGCTGCTGGCCCACTCGCAGCTGCGGTACGCCGACGTCGACCGGGTGGTTGCCGCGCACGTGGCCCGGCGGACCGGCGTCGCGCCGACCGACCTCGTGCCCCGGCTGGTCGCCACCAGCACCCGCGCGGCGGCGACCACCGCGTTCGAGGTGTGGCTGGCCGGGCAGGACGAGCTGGCCGCCGCCCTGCGCCGGGCGTTCGACGAGCTCGCCGCCGGCTTCCCCGCCCTGCTGAGCACCGGCCCCGGGCGATAGCGCACCTCCGCCCCGGGCGGAGCGGCGGTTCGGCGCGGGGCGGAACGGCGGTGTCGCCCGGGTCAGCCGTCGAGGAGCTCGGTCAGGCCGGCGAGGAGGCGGTCGACGTCCTCGTCGTCGGTGTACGGGGCCATGCCGATGCGCAGGCCGCCGGTGTCCCCGAGGCCGAGCCGGCGGGCGGGCTCGATCGCGTAGAACGAGCCGGCCGGGGCGTTGACGTCCCGCTCGGCCAGCCCCCGGGAGAGCTCGGCGGCCGGGCGGCCCTCGGCGGTGAGCAGCAGCGTCGGCGTGCGGCGCGCCGCCCGCGACCACAGCGTGACGCCGGGCAGCTGGGCCAGCGCCTCCTCGGCGCGCACCCGCAGCCGGTCCTCGTGCTCCTCCACGGCGGCCAGGCCGACGCGCAGCCGGGCCCGCCGGTCGCCCTCGGGGCCGCCGAGCCCGGCGAGGAAGTCGATCGCCGCCGTCGTCCCGGCGAGCAGCTCGTAGGGGAGCGTGCCCAGCTCGAACCGCTCCGGGACGGCGTCGGTCGAGGGCAGCAGCTTGTCCGGGTGCAGCGTCTCCAGCAGCTCCGGGGCGGCGATCACGCAGCCCAGGTGCGGGCCGAGGAACTTGTACGGCGAGCAGGCGAGGAGGTCCGCCCCGAGCGCGGCGACGTCGACCGGCGCGTGCGCGGCGAGGTGCACGCCGTCGACGTACGCCAGTGCCCCGGCCTCGTGCGCGAGCGCGGTGATCGCCGGGACGTCGGGCCGGGTGCCGATCAGGTTGGAGGCGCCGGTCACCGCGACGACCCGCGTCCGCTCCGACAGCACGGCGGCCACGGCGGCCGGCTCCAGCTCCCCGGTGGCCGGGTCCAGGTCGGCCCACCGCACCGTCGCGCCGCGGGCGGCGGCGGCCTGCACCCACGGCCGCACGTTGGCGTCGTGGTCCAGGCGGCTCACCACGACCTCGTCGCCGGGACCCCAGCCGGCGGCCAGCGTCCGGGAGAGGTCGTAGGTCAGCTGGGTCATGCTGCGCCCGAAGACCACGCCGCGGGGGTCGCCGCCCAGCAGGTCGGCGACGGCGGCCCGCGCGGCGAGGACGACGTCGTCGGCGTTCCGCTCGGCCCGGGTGAGCCGGCCGCGGTTGGCGATCGGCGCGGTCAGGGTGGCGGCGACCGCCTCGGCCACCGGCGTGGGCACCTGCGAGCCGCCGGGCCCGTCGAAGTGCGCCGCGCCGGCGCGCAGGGCGGGGAAGGCGGATCGGACGGCGGCGACGTCGTAGCTCACCGGGCCAGCATGGCTGCCCCGCCGCCGGCGCCGCCCGCCGGACCGGGCTGGCAGCATCCGCGCCGTGGACTCGCTGACGCACTCCGACTCGATCGTCGTCCGGACCTCCCCGGAGGCGCTGTACGACCTGGTGTCCGACGTGACCCGGACCGGCGAGTGGAGCCCCGTCTGCCGCGCCTGTTGGTGGGACGAGGGCTGGCAGGGCGAGGACGGCGGGCCGCGGGTGGGCGCGTGGTTCACCGGCCGCAACGAGGTGCCCGGGCGGACGTGGGAGACCCGCAGCCAGGTGGTGGTCGCCGACCGGGGACGGGAGTTCGCCTGGCTGGTCGGGGGCCGGCTGGTGCGCTGGTCGTTCACGCTCGAGCCGGTCGAGGGCGGCACCCGGCTGACCGAGTCGTGGGAGTTCCTGCCGGCCGGCCAGGAGCTGTTCGTCGAGCGCTACGGCGAGGGCGCGGCGGCCCAGGTCGCCGACCGCACCCGCGCCGCGCACGACGGCATCCCGGCGACGCTGGGAGCGATCAGGCGCGTCGCCGAGGCCGGCTGACCGGACGCCGTCCCCCGCCGGCAGTTCCGACCCGGCACCGCCGCGCCGCGGCTGGGGCGGCAGGGGCCGTCAGGTGCCGGCGACGTTGCCCAGCCCACCGCCGCCGGCGAACTCACCGGCCAGCTTCAGCGGGTCCAGACCCAGCTCCCCGAGGACGCCGCGGTGCTCGTGGATGTCCACGGAGTCGGGCAGCTCGCGGTCGGCGCGCTCGGCCGCCGCGTCGTCGCCGCGGGTGCGGAGGAGGTCCACGATCTGGGACTTGTCGGTCTGCATGGGCGCTGCGGTACCCCTCTCCCCCGCCCCCACCCGCACGGCCGGGACCCAGTCGTACCGGCTCAGCGGGCCGAGCGGACCACCCTGTCCGGGCGGACGACGACCGAGCGCGCGCCGCCCAGCCACGCGGTCAGCACGCCGTCGACGTCGGTCACCTCGACCCGCCGGCCGCCGGCGTGCACCACCAGCCCCCCGCCGGCCCGGGTCAGCGTCGCCGTCCCGGGGCCCAGGACGTCGTCCACCGGGCAGGTCCGGCCGCCGGCGGCCACCCGCGCCCGCGGCAGCAGCGTGCCGGCCAGCCGCCGTCCGGCCCGGCCGGTGCGCTCGACCAGCGGCCCGCGGCGCAGCGCCGGGGTGCGGCTGTCGGTGGCGAAGGCGGCCACCGCCGGCACCCGGTCCACCCCCGCGAGCACCGCCCGCCGGACGCCGGCCGCGCCCCGCCCGCCGCCGGTCATCAGCGCGCCGACCAGGACGGCGAGCCGCACCAGCGCCCGGGCGTGCGGCGCGCGCTCGGCCTGGTGGGTGTCCAGCAGGGACTCCCCGGCCTCCTCGGCGAGGACGGCGGCCAGCTTCCAGGTCACCTGGTGCACGTCGCGCAGCCCCAGCCCGAGGCCCTGGCCGACGAACGGCGGGGTCAGGTGGGCGGCGTCGCCGGCCAGCAGCACCCGGCCGGCCCGCCAGCGGTCGGCCACCCGCGCCCGGTAGACGTACTCGGCGACCCGGACCACCTCCGCCCGGTCGGCGCCGAAGCGGGCGAGCAGGCCCGGTAGGTCGAGGTCGGCGGCCGTCTCCCCCGGCGCGAGTCGCGCCTCGACCCGGTACCGGTCCCCGGACACCGGCATGAACGTCGCCGCCCGCGCCGGGTCGCAGACCTGGTGCACGCCCGGCCAGACCGGCAGCGGCCCGGCGGCGCGCAGGTCGGCCACGAGCCAGCGGTCGGCCCGCCCGAGGTCGCGCATCCGGGCGCCGATCAGCCGGCGCACCGTGCTGTTGGCGCCGTCGCAGCCGAGCACCGCGGCGGCCGGGACGAACCGGTCCCCCGCGTGGACGCCGCCCGGCGCCAGCCCGGTCACCGTCACGCCGGTCTCCAGCCGCACCAGCGGCTCGCGGGCGACCGCCGCACGCAGCAGCTGCTCGAGGTCGGGCTGGTGGAACATCGACGCCTGCGGCCAGCCGTGCACGCCGGCCCCGGGGTCCCGGCCGAACTCGGCGAGCACCCGCCCGCCGCCGTCGACCAGGCGCAGCCCCTGCGCCGGGCGGCTGAGCCGGAGGAAGTCCCCGGCCACCCCGGCGTCGGCCAGCGCGCGCAGCGCCTCGTCGTCCAGGTGCACCGCCCGCGGCTCGCCGTAGGGCGCCGCGTGTCGCTCCAGGACGAGCACCGGCAGCCCGCGGCGGGCCAGCAGCAGCGCCGCCGTCAGCCCGACCGGCCCGGCGCCGACCACGACCACGGGGGCGCCGGACACCGCGCCAGTCTGCGGGAACGCCGCCCGACGTTGCAGCGCAGGTTGCAGCTCCCGGCCCTGCGGTTGCCGCGCCCGCCCGCCGTGCCGAGGCTGGGCGCGGACCGCCGGGACGCGGCGGACCGGGGTGCCCGTCGACGGTGACGGGCCGGGGAGAGGACGACTGCGTGAAGACCAAGGGTGCGCTGCTGTGGGGCGTGGGCGAGGAGTGGTCGATCGAGGAGATCGAGCTGGGCGACCCGAAGGAGGGTGAGGTCCAGGTCCAGCTCGCCGCCTCGGGCCTGTGCCACAGCGACGAGCACCTGGTCACCGGCGGCACACCGGTCGCCTTCTACCCGGTCATCGGCGGGCACGAGGGCTCCGGCGTCGTCACCAAGGTCGGCCCCGGGGTGACCGGGCTGCAGGAGGGTGACCACGTCGTCACCGCGTTCATCCCGGCCTGCGGCCAGTGCCCGCCGTGCTCGAAGGGGATGCAGAACCTGTGCGACCTGGGCGCCAACCTGCTCGCCGGGACGTCGATCTCCGACGGCAGCTACCGCGTCAAGGCCCGCGGCAAGGACGTCATCCCGATGTGCCTGCTCGGCACCTTCTCCCCCTACATCACCGTCCACCAGGCGTCGGTGGTGAAGATCGAGCCCGACATCCCGCTGGAGGTCGCCGCGCTCGTCGGCTGCGGCGTGACCACCGGCTGGGGCTCGGCGACGAAGGTGGCCGACGTCCGGCCCGGCGAGAACGTCGTCGTCATGGGCGTCGGCGGGGTCGGCATGAACGCCGTCCAGGGGGCCGCGGCGGCCGGGGCGAAGCGGGTGTTCGCGATCGACCCGGTGCCGCAGAAGCGCGAGTGGGCGATGGAGATGGGCGCCACCCACGCGTTCGCCAGCATCGAGGAGGCGACCGGCCCGATCAACGAGCTGACCTGGGGCCGGATGGCGGAGAAGGTGATCATCACCGTCGGCGACATCCAGGGCGAGGACGTCGGCGCCGCGCTCAGCGTCACCGGCAAGGGCGGCCGCGCCGTCGTCACCGGCATGGGCAACGCGGCCAACGTCGACGTCAAGCTCAGCCTGTTCGAGCTCGCGCTGCTGCAGAAGGACCTGCAGGGCGCGATCTTCGGCGGCCTCTCCCCGCGCTCGGCGATCCCCGAGCTGCTGTCGCTCTACCAGGAGGGGCAGCTCAAGCTCGACGAGCTGGTGACCACGAAGTACTCCCTGGAGGAGGTCAACCAGGGCTACCAGGACATGCGGGACGGCAAGAACATCCGCGGGATGATCGTCTACACCGACGCCGACCGCTGACGGCCCTGTCGGAGTCGCTCGAGCGCGGTTTCCGCGCTCGAGCGACTCCGCTCAGCCGCGCAGCTCGGGGAAGTCGCTGTCCTTGAACTCGGTGCCGCTGCCCGCCGGCGCCAGCTGCTCCTCCCGCTCGCGGAGCTCGACCCGGCGGATCTTCCCCGAGATGGTCTTGGGCAGCTCCGCGAACTCCAGCCGGCGCACGCGCAGGTAGGGCGCCAGCCGCTCGCGCGCGTGCCGGAGCACCGCCCGGGCGGTGTCCGCGGTCGGCTCCCAGCCGGGAGCCAGGGTCACGTACGCCTTGGGGACGGCGGCGCGCACGGGGTCCGGCACCGGGACGACGGCGGCCTCCACGACCGCCGGGTGCTCGATGAGCACGCTCTCCAGCTCGAACGGGCTGATCTTGTAGTCGCTGGCCTTGAAGACGTCGTCGGTCCGCCCGACGTAGGTGATGTACCCCTCGGCGTCCCGGGTCGCGACGTCGCCGGTGTGGTAGTACCCGCCGGCCATGGCCTCCGCGGCCCGCTCGGGGTCGCCCTGGTAGCCGGTCATCAGGCTCAGCGGCCGCCGCGACAGGTCCAGGCAGATCTCGCCGTCGTCGCCCGGCTCGCCGCTGACCGGGTCGACCAGCACGACCGGCACCCCGGGCAGCGGCCGCCCCATCGAGCCGGGCTTGACCACCGAGCCGGGGGTGTTGCCGACCGACGCCGTCGTCTCGGTCTGGCCGTAGCCGTCGCGCAGGGTGAGCCCCCAGGCCCGGCGCACCTGCTCGATGACCTCGGGGTTGAGCGGCTCCCCGGCGGCGATGACCTCGCGCAGCGAGCCCGCGCCGCCGGAGAGGTCGGCCTGGATGAGCATCCGCCACACGGTCGGCGGCGCGCAGAAGGTGGTGATGCCGGCCGAGCGGATCCGGTCGAGCATCGCCGGGGCGTCGAACCGCTTGTAGTTGTGGAGGTAGACGGTGGCCTCGGCCGCCCACGGGGCGAAGAAGCAGCTCCAGGCGTGCTTGGCCCAGCCGGGCGAGCTGATGTTGAGGTGCACGTCGCCGGGGCGCAGGCCCAGCCAGTACATCGTCGACAGGTGCCCCACCGGGTAGCTGACCTGGGTGTGCTCGACCAGCTTCGGCCGGCTGGTGGTGCCGCTGGTGAAGTACAGGAGCAACGGGTCGGTCGCCGTCGTGCCGGGGTGTCCCAGCGGCTGGTCGGGGGCGCCGTCCGCGTCGGCGTAGGCGGCCCAGCCGTCGGCCGCGCCGCCCACGACGACCCGGCCGTAGTCGCCCGGGACGTCGGCGAACTTCGCCGTGTCGGCCGCGTTGGCCACGACGTGCCGCGCGCCGCCGCGGCCGATCCGGTCGGCGAGGTCCGCGGGGCCCAGCGCGGTGGTCGTCGGCATGATGACCGCGCCGAGCTTCGTCACGGCGAGCATCGACTCCCACAGCTCGACCTGGTTGCCGAGCATGAGGACGACGCGGTCCCCCTTGCCCACCCCGCGCCCGCGCAGCCACGCGGCGACCTGGTCCGAGCGGCGGGCCAGGGTGTCGAACGACCAGCGGCCCTCGCTGCCGTCCTCCTCGGCGATGACCAGCGCGGGCCGGTCGACGCCCCGGGCGACCGCGTCGAACCAGTCGACGGCCCAGTTGAACGGACCCTCGACCTCCGGCCAGCGGAACTCCGCGACCGCCTTCTCGTGGTCGCCGCTGAGCCCCAGCAGCTGGTCGCGGGCGGCGCGGTAGCGGGCGGTGGCCGGGCTGTCGGACATCGGTGCGGGTCCCCTCTCGTCGTCCCCGCATCCTGAGCGGGCGGCGCGACGGCCCGCCACCCCCGATCGCGCCTGCCGGGGCCGCCCTCCCGCCGACGACCTGCGCTAACGTGACCCGGGTCACGAGCCCGACGCCGGGGAGGAGCCGCTGTTGTCCGTCCCGGCGGCCGCACGGCCGGACGACCGCGACGCGCTACGCGCCGCCGTCCGCGAGGTGTACGCGCTGTCGGGGATGGGCGTCGTCTTCGGCGGTCCGGTGCGGGCCGGCCGCGGCGGGCCGGCGATCCGCATCGGCGAGCTGCTCGGCGCGCGGACGCCGCACCTGCGCGGTCTGGAGGTGCGGGCGGGCGCGGGGCTGGGCGGCCGGGTGATCACCGAGGGCCGGCCGGCGGGGGTGGAGCACTACGAGCGCGCTCTCGACATCACGCACGAGTACGACGGTCCGGTGCTGGCCGAGGGGCTGTGCACGGTCGCCGCCGTCCCGGTGCTGGTCGACGGACGCCCGCGCGCGGTGGTGTACGCGGCGTCGCGGGAGCGCGGGTCCGTCGGGGACCGGGTGCGCGACGCGCTGGCCCGCTCGGCCCGGCGGATGGCGGCGGAGCTGGCCGTCCGCGACGAGGTCGACCGCCGGGTCGCGTTGCTGGCCGCGGCGCCGGCCGGCCCGCCGGCCGAGGAGGACCCGGCCCGGTGGGAGGAGGTCCGCGCGGTCCACGCCGACCTGCGGCTCGCCGCGCAGGACACCGCCGACGAGGCGCTGCGGTCCCGGCTGCTCGACGCCTGCAGCCGGCTGGCCGCGCTCGCCGCCCCGCCGGAGCCGGCCGCCGACGTCCCGCCGGTGCACCTGTCGGCGCGGGAGCTCGACGTCCTGGCGCAGGTGGCGCTGGGCTGCAGCAACCGCGAGGCCGCCACCCGCCTGTCGCTGCGGCCGGAGACGGTGAAGAGCTACCTGAGCGCGGCGATGGCCAAGCTCGACGCGCACACACGCCTCGAGGCCGTGGTCCACGCCCGCCGCGCCGGGCTGCTCCCCTGAGACGAGATCTGCACACTCGTCGCCATCAGCCGCTCATGGCGACGAGTGTGCAGATCTCGCCGGCGGCTCAGCCGAGGAGCCTGGTCAGGGCGGGGCCGAGGTCGCGGATCGAGCGGACCATCTCCGCCGTCCCGCCGCCGCGGGCCGCGAGCGCACGCGCCGCCGCCTCGGCCTCCGGGGTGGGCAGCGGGCAGAGCACGTGCAGCCGGTCGATGCCGCCCAGCGCCGTCTCCGGCGGGTCGCCGGCGGTGTGCAGGCAGTCCGACAGCAGGACGGCGACGCGCTCGTCGGCGACCGCCGGCAGCAGCTGACCGCGGACCGCCCGCAGCGCCGCGGCCAGGTCGGTCATCCCGTGCCCGCGCAGGGTGACCAGGTGCTGCACGAGGTCCTCGGCCGCCCGCCGCTGACCGTGGCGCTGCACCACGTCGACCTCCCGGCCGAAGGTGAGCACGCTGGTCTGCAGCCGCTGGTCGGCGGTGAGCACCACGCCGGCGGCGGCGACCGCGGCGATCGCCACGCCCAGGCCGGTCATCGAGCCGGAGGTGTCGACGGCCAGGCAGACGGCGCGGCGCGCGCCGGTCCAGGTGCGCGTCACCAGGTCCTCCGGCGCCAGCGCCCGGCCCGGGTCCCACCGGTCGAGGGTGCGGTCGAGGTCGAGGTCGCCGTCCCCCCGGCGGTCGGGGACCAGCCGGCGGGTGCCGCGGGTGCGCGTCCGCCCCACGCGGCCGACCTGCACGAAGACCCGGGCGGCGACCCGCTGGGCGGCCGCCCGCAGCTCCCGGTCGGTGGCCAGCGCGAGGTCGGTGAGCAGCGCCGCGGCGGCGTCGGCGTCCTCGGCCATCAGCGCCGAGAACGCCTCCTCGTCGAACTCGCCGACCTCCGGGCTGACCTCGGCGAAGGCCTCGTGCCGGGCGGCCATCTCGCGGCGGCCCGTCTGCCGGCGGGCGCCGCCGGACCGCCGGTCGCGGCGCAGGGACGACGCGGACTCCGGGCCCGCCTGCTCGGCAGGCGGGCCCTCACCTTTTCCCGCGCCGCCCGCGGGGTCGGACTCGGGGGCGGCGGGCGGGTCGGCGTCCGGCGGCGGCCCGCCCTCGGGCCAGATCTGGTCGAGCAGGTCGTCGATGACCGACTCGGGGGTGCGCTCGACGCCGTCGGCGATCCGGATGCGCCCCGACAGGGCGGCGTGCGCGGCGTCCCGGGTGGTCTCCCGCGCGCCGTCGGCGAACAGGTGCCCGATCCCGCGCATCTCCAGCAGCCCGCCGAGCAGCAGCACGAGGTCGATCGCGCCGCGCACCGAGGAGCCCATGCGGACGTCGCGGTGCTCCCGGGTGGCCCGCACCAGCCGGACGGCCAGCGCCGTGAGGTCCGCGGGGGCCGCGGTGACGGCGCCGGTGATCGAGCGCTCGGCCTGCTCGTCCTGGTAGCCGAGCACGACCCGGCACATCCGGTCGGCGATGGCCTGGCCCACCCGCGCGGTGCCGATGGCGTCGAAGGGGTTCATCGCCGCGATCAGCCGGAAGCCCGCCGCGGCGTGCACGTGGCCCAGCCGCGGCACGGTGATCTCGCCCTCGGTGAGCACGGTGATGAGGACGTTCAGCGTCTCCTCGGGGATGCGGTTGAGCTCCTCGAGGTAGAGCAGGCCCGAGCCTCGCATGGCCGTGAGCAGCGGCCCGTCGGTGAAACTGGCCGGCACGTAGCCGTCGGCGAGGACGGCGGCCGGGTCGTACTGGCCGATCAGCCGGGCCGGGGTGAGCTCGGCGTTGCCCTCGACGAAGACGACCTCCTGACCGACGTCGGCGGCGATGGCGCGCAGCAGCGTCGACTTGCCCGTGCCCGGCGGCCCCTCGAGGACGACGTGCCGGTTGGTGCGCAGCGCGACGGTGAGCACCTCGCGCTCCCGCCGCAGGCCGATCACCGGGTGCGGCGCGCTGTCCGGCGTCGTGCCGGGTGGTGCCTGGGTCACGCGACCCCTCTCCAGCTCGGTGCGGGCGGCGCACCCGGGGCGGCAGAACAGCCCCGGGTGCGCCGGTCCCAGCGGCTCAGGCGGGTGCGCCCTCCAGCGGCGGGGTGTCGAAGAGGACGACGCCGCGGATGTTCTTCCCGTCCACGAGGTCCTTGTACCCCTGGTTGACCTCGTCGAGCGTGTAGGTCTGGGTGATCAGCTCGTCGAGCTTGAGGTCCCCGGACTGGTACAGCTCGACCATCTTCGGGATGTCGTGGAACGGGTCGCCGGAGCCGAACAGGCTGCCCTTCACCGTCTTCTCGAAGAGGGTGAGCATCGCGCTGTTGAGCTCGATGTTGTTCTTGGTCGGGTCGGCCAGGCCGGTGATGACGGCGACCCCGCCCTTGCGGATGGTGTTCACCGCGTCGCCGACCACCTTCGCGTCGACGACGCCGACGGTGATGATCGCCTTGTCCGCGCCGACGCCGCGGGTGAGCTCCTGGACCAGCTCGTGCGCCTCCTCGGCGGTCTCGCAGCTGTGCGTGGCGCCCAGCTGCTCGGCGGCCTCCCGCTTGTTGGGCAGCGGGTCGACGGCGACGACGTTGCGCGCCCCGGCCAGCGCCGCGCCCTGCACGCTGTTGATGCCGATGCCGCCGATGCCGTAGACGACGATCGTGTCGCCGGGCTCGGTGGCCGCCGCGTGCACCGCCGACCCCCAGCCGGTGGGGACGCCGCAGCCGATCAGCACGACCTTGTCCAGCGGCAGGTCGGGGTCGACCTTCACCGCGGAGTTCTCGCTGATCACGGCGCGCTCGCTGAAGGTGCCGAGCATGCACATGCCGCCGTAGTCGTTGCCCTCGGCGTCGTGGAACCGGTACGTGCCGTCGGCCAGCATCCCGTCGAGGATCGTCGCGCCCATGTCGCACAGGTTCGACTTGCCGGTCGAGCACCAGCGGCAGTGGCCGCACACCGGCAGGAACGAGCAGATGACGTGGTCGCCAGGCTGCAGCCGGGTCACCCCGGGGCCGACCTTCTCGATGATCCCGGCGCCCTCGTGCCCGCCGACGATGGGGAACCGCGGCACGATGTCCCCGTGCCGCAGGTGCTCGTCGGAGTGGCACAGCCCCGCGGCCACGAAGCGGATGAGCACCTCGCCGGCCTTGGGCTCGTCGAGCTCCAACTCGGTGATCTCGAACGGCTGACCGACCTCGCGCAGTACGGCTGCCCTGGTCTTCATCGACCCTCCAGTCCCCGGCCCCGGACGCGGGCACCGGACGTGCTACACGGACGAGACCCGACGGTTGCGTTCGTGGAGCCTGCCCGGCGGGTGACCGCCATCCTGCGGCGGGGGTGTGACCGCAGCCACCCCCGGACGGGGGGAGCCGGGCCTCGCCCGGAGGAGGGAGCGACCTGGGCAAGCCGGAACGGGTTCGGTCACCATCCCGGCGTGCCGACGTCCTCCGGGAACCCCGCGTGACCCAGCCGCCCGACTGGGACCTCCCCGCTCCGCGCGCCGCCACCACGCCCTTCGAGGTCCGGTCCCGGCAGTCGACGCTCGAGTGGTCGCCGCCGGCGGCCGCCGGGCCCGCCGCCGCGGACGACGCACCGCGGGCCGGCCGCGGGAGGCGGGCCGTGACGCGCCGGTTCACTCCCGCACTCGCCTCCGCGGTGGTCTCCGCAGCGGTCGTGTGGGCCCTGATGACGGTCGGCCCGCTGGCCGACCGGGCCGCCGACGCCCCCGCCCGGGACAGCGACAAGGCCGCTCCCGAGCAGGTGGACACCGGGTGGCGCCCCCTCGACGTGAGCGGCGGCTTCCTGGTCACCGGGGACGGCGCCCGCTACCGCGTCGTGGACGGGATCTGCTACCTCCAGGTCCACCTCCGGGACCCCGACGGGTTCTGGGCCGCGAACGCGCCGATCGCCCTGCTCCCGGAGTCCGCGCGGCCCGCCTGGAACCACGACTTCGTCGCCAGCCGCGACGGGGTCCCCTACAGCGAGGTCGGCGTCTACGACGACGGGCGGGTGCTGATGAGCCGGCCGGGCGACGGCGGCGTCGGCTGGCTGACCGTCTCGGCGTCCTTCCCGGTCGGGCACTGAGCCGGCCGGGCTCAGCTCCCGAGGTCGACGAAGTCCGCCGGGGCGACGACCGGCTCGACGCTGCCGAACGCGCTCAGCCGCGCGGTGCCCATGCCCGGCGTGGTCAGGAGCAGCGGGTAGGGCGTCCCCTCGGCGGCGACGGAGGTGACGCTGCCGTCCGAGGCCTCGACCAGCCACACCGGCCGGCCGTCCACCTCGCCGGCGGTCACCTCGTCGGCGATCGTGGCGCCGGTCGGCGAGCGCACCTCCGCGGCGAGGACGGCCAGCGTCATCTCCTCCGCGCCGAGCAGCGGGTCGGCCGGGGTGCGCGCCCAGGCGCCGGCCACCTGCGTCACCACCGGTTCCGGCAGGCCCTGCGCCGCCCAGAACCCCGCGGACGCCCGGACGAACAGCTCGCCGTCGGTCAGCACGAGCCGCATCGACGTGCCGTCGAGGTCCATGATCGCGTCGACGTCGTCGCCCTGCAGGCGCATGTCGGCGTCGACCTTGCCGCCGTGCATGCCCACGGTGCCCTGCACCCGGACCGAGCCGGCGTGCTCGAGCGCCGTGGCGGCCGCGTCGGCGAGCTCCGGGCCGGTCCGGTGGCCGACCTCGGCGCCGTCGGCGGCGTCGGCGGCCGGGCGGGCGGAGCCCGCGACCTCGGTCGCGCCGCACGCGGTCAGCGCGACGGCGGACAGGCCGGCGAGGGCCAGGGCTCGGACGCGCACGGGGTTCAGCCCGTGCCGCGGAGCTGGGTGAGGTCGAGAGCGCCCTCCGGCGCCGTGATGTCCTGCTCCTCGCCGAAGTCGCCGAGGTCCATCGAGCCGCCCTGCTCACCCTCGTTGGTCAGCCGCAGGGGGTAGGCCGGGTCGTCGGCGGAGACGAAGAGCCGGCTGCCGTCCTCCTGCTCGACCACGAGGACGTCCTGGCCGTCGATCTCGTCCTCGCCCACCTCGTCGCGGATCGGGCTGCCGGGGTCGCGCAGCCCGTCGACGATGCCGGCCAGCGTCAGGTCGGAGAAGTCGGACGACGCGTCCGCGGGCAGCGCGACCCACTGCCCGTCCAGCGTCGCCGCGACCTCCTGCGGCACGCCCGAGGACGCCCAGAAGTCCGCCCCGGTGCGCACGTACTGGGCGCCGTCGACCGCGATCAGCTCCACCTCGACGCCGTTCATGGCGACGGTCCCGGCGGCGTCGTCCCCCTGCAGCTGCAGGTCGATCGAGACCTCGCCGCCGTCCTGGCTGACGCTGCCCTCGACGTGCACGGAGCCGGCCTCCTCGAGCGCGTCGGCCGCGGCGGCCGCGACCTCGGGGCCCGTGCGGTCCGCCGCCGCGTCGTCGTCCCCGCCTCCGCAGGCGGTGAGGAGCAGGGCGGCCGAGGCCGCGGCGACGAGCTGGGGGAGGCGCATGCCCCGATGGTCCGGTGACACGCGGTGTCGCCGCCGGATGCGCTGGGTGACGGCGTGTCGGCGGCTCAGACCGCGCGGCGCACCGGCCGGACGGCGTCCCCGGCGCGCGCGGGGTCCAGCGGCACGGGCGCGGTGAGGACGGCGGGCCCGACGCGCAGCACCCCGTCGGACAGCGCGGCGCAGCGCACGCCGCCGCGGCCGCGCAGGGCGCGGTGCGCGCCGGGCGCGAGGACGACGTCCATCCAGGCGCACGGGTTGGCCGGCCGCCCGCCGCGCAGCCGGACGACGCCCTCGCCGCAGTCCAGCGCGAACTCCACCCCGCGCAGCGCCTCCACCTCCGCACCGCGCAGGACGACGGTGCGCCGGGCCAGCAGCGGGTCGAACGGCGGCACGCCCAGCTCGGCGGCGACCGCCTCCAGCGACTCGACGGCGAGCACGGTCAGCGCGGCGTCGCGGTGCGCGGCCCGGCCGGCGTAGCGGTCGCCGACGACGCCGTACCCGGCCCGCACCTCGGCGCGGGTGACCCGGTCGCCCTCCTGCGCCGGCACGACGCCGCCCGGCCGCCCGTCGTAGCGGTGCACCGGGGAGACCACGAGCCCGACGACCTCGACGTCGTAGGCGAAGGGGAGCTCCGCGCTCAGCGGTCCGCCGTCCGGTGGATCGGGCCCTCGACGCCGGTCAGCCGCTCGCCGGTGCCGCCCCAGCGGCCGGCGATGATCTCCGCGGCGATCGAGACCGCGGTCTCCTCCGGCGTGCGGGCGCCGAGGTCCAGGCCGATGGGAGAGGCGAGCCGGCCCAGCTCGGCGTCGGTCATGCCGGCCTCGCGCAGGCGCGCCATCCGCTCGTCGTGGGTGCGCCGCGACCCCATCGCGCCGACGTAGGCGACCGGCAGCCGCAGCGCGACCTCCAGCAGCGGCACGTCGAACTTCGGGTCGTGGGTGAGCACGCACAGCACGGTGCGCTCGTCGATCCGGCCGGCGTCCACCTCGGCCTGCAGGTAGCGGTGCGGCCACTCGACGACCACCTCGTGGGCGTCCGGGAAGCGCTTCGGGGTGGCGAACACCGGCCGGGCGTCGCAGACGGTGACCCGGTAGCCGAGGAAGGCGCCGACCCGGGCGACGGCGGCGGCGAAGTCGATCGCGCCGAAGACCACCATCCGGGCCGCGGGGGCGAAGGAGTTGACGAAGAGGGTCAGCTCGTCGCCGCGGCGCTCGCCGTCGTGGCCGACGTGCAGCAGCCCGGTGCGGCCGGCGGCCAGCATGCCGCGGGCGTCGGCGGTGACGGCGTCGTCCAGCCGCTGCAGGCCCAGCGTCCCGGAGGCGCGGTCGGGCCAGACCACCAGCCGCTTGCCTAGCCGGTCCTCCGGGCCCTTCACGCAGGTGACGACCGCGACCGGCTCGTGCCGGTCGACGGACTCCGCGATCTCGCCGAGCTCGGGGAACGACTCCCGCGACACCTGCTCGACGAAGACGTCGAGGATCCCGCCGCAGGTCAGGCCGACGGCGAAGGCGTCGTCGTCGCTGACGCCGTAGCGCTCCAACGTCGGGACGCCGGTCTCCACGACGTCGCGGGCCTCCTCGTAGACGGCGCCCTCGACGCAGCCGCCGGACACGCTGCCCACCGCGGTGCCGTCCGGGCCGACCAGCATCGAGGCGCCGGCGGGGCGGGGCGCCGAGCGCCAGGTGGCGACGACGGTCCCCATGCCGACGGTCTCCCCCGCCTGCCACCAGCCGACCAGGTCGTCGAGCACGTCCCGCATCTACGCCTCCTCCAGTGGAGTGCCGCAGCGCAGGAGACCTGCGCTATGGCACTCCGCACAACACCTCAACACCGCTGGATCACTCCCGTCAGCTCCTCCAACGCGGCCAGGCTGTGCCCGGCGACGAACGCGTCTAACGACGGCAGCGCCGCCTGCATGCCGCCGGTCAGCGGCTCGTACCCGTCCCGGCCCTTGTGCGGGTTGACCCACACCACCGCGTGCGCCAGCCGGCGCAGCCGCGCCATCTGCTCGGCCAGCAGCTCGGTGCCGCCGCGCTCCCAGCCGTCGCTGCAGACGACGACGACGGCGCCGCGGGCGGTGCCGCGCTGCCCCCACCGGTCGAGGAAGGCCTTGAGCACCTCGCCGAGCCGCGTGCCGCCCGACCAGTCGGGGATCGCCGCCCCGCTCGCGGCCAGCGCCTTGTCCGGGTCGCGCAGCCGCAGCTCGCGGGTGACCCGGGTGAGCCGGGTGCCGATCGTGAAGACCTCCGTCGCCGCGGGGTGCGCGCGCACCGCGGCGTGCGCGTAGCGCAGCAGCGCGTCGGCGTAGGGGCTCATCGAGCCGGAGACGTCGATCAGCAGGACGACGCGGCGCGGGCGCGGGCGGGCGCGGCGGTGCAGCAGCCGGGTCACCTCTCCGCCGTCGCGCAGCGCCCGGCGCACGGTGCGGGAGGCGTGCACCGAGCCGTGGGCGCTCGGCCGCCGCCGCCGGGAGGCCCGCATCGGGCTGGCCGGCCGCAGCAGGGCGAACAGCCGGCGCATCTCCTCGCGCTCGGCCGGGGTGAGCTCGGCGACGTCCCGGTGGCGCAGCACCTCGTCGGCGCTGGCCTGCCCGGCGACGTCGGAGGGGGCCTCGTCGTCCCCCTCGCCGGTGCCCGCCTCCAGCGGCGCGGACAGCGCCACGACCTGCCGCTGCTCGGCCGGCACGGACCGCATCCGCGGCGCCTCCCCGGCGAAGTAGGCGGCGAAGGCGGCGTCGTAGCGCTCCAGGTCGTCCGGCCCGCCGCACAGCGTCAGCCGCCCGGCCCAGTAGACGTCGGAGGCGTCCAGGACGTCGAGGGCGCCGACCGCCTGCAGCATCGCCTCGACCCGGTCCGGGGAGGCCGCGACCCCGGCGACCCGCAGCGTGCGGGCGAAGCCGAGGACGGTGGAGACGACGTCCCGCTGCGCCTCCCCGCTCGCCTCCCGGTCTGCCCCGACCGCCTCAGCCACCGAAGAGCGCCCCCCGGGCCAGGGCGTGCACCCGGTCGGTGTCCTCGCGGTACTTGAGCACCGCGCCGAGCGTCCGGGCGGCGAGGTCCGGGTCGAGCTCGCGGGCCCCGAGGGCGTGCAGCGCGCTCGCCCAGTCCATCGCCTCGGCCACGCCCGGCGGCTTGAGCAGGTCCAGCCCGCGCAGCTTCGCCGTCGCCGCGGCCACCTCGCGCGCCAGCCGCTCGGTCACCTCCGGCAGCCGGGTACGCAGGATCGCCACCTCGCGGTCGAAGTCCGGGTGCTGCAGCCAGTGGTAGAGGCAGCGCCGCTTGAGTGCGTCGTGCACCTCGCGGGTGCGGTTGGACGTGAGCACCACCAGCGGCGGGACCTCGGCCCGCACCGTGCCCAGCTCCGGGATCGAGATCGTGAAGTCGCTCAGCACCTCCAGCAGGAAGGCCTCGAACTCGTCGTCGGCGCGGTCGACCTCGTCGACCAGCAGCACGCTCGGGGCGTCCTCCAGCGCCTGCAGCAGCGGCCGGGCCAGCAGGAAGCGGCGGTCGTAGAGCGAGGCCTCGAGCTGCTCGGTGTCGCCGGTGGCGTGCGCGGCCTCCGCGGCGCGCAGGTGCAGCAGCTGGCGGCCGAAGTCCCAGTCGTAGAGCGCCTGGCTGGCCTCCAGGCCCTCGTAGCACTGCAGCCGGTACAGCGGGCGGCCGGTCACCTCGGCCAGCGCCCGCGCCAGCGCCGTCTTGCCGACGCCCGCCTCCCCCTCGAGGAACAGCGGACGGCGCATCACCAGCGCGAGGTACGCCGCGGTCGCCAGGCCCTCGTCGGGCAGGTAGCCGGTGTCCCGCAGCGCCTCGGCCAGCGCGTCGGGATCCGCGAACCCCGCCGCCGACGCGGCCGGGGGCACGGTGGTCTCAGTCACGTGGCCGAGCATCCCACCTCGTGCGCCGGCCGGTCGGGGCACGATGGCGGGCATGCCCGACCCGCGATCCGGCGACGACCTGCGCGCCTTCGTCGACGCCGCCCCGAGCCCCGCCCACGCCGTCGCCGAGATGGCCCGACGGCTCACCGCGGGCGGGTTCACCGAGCTCGCCGAGGCCGACGCCTGGGCGCTGGAGCCGGGGGCCGGGCACTTCGTCGTCCGGTCCGGCAGCCTCATCGCCTTCCGGGTGGGCGGCGCTCCGCTGGGCGGGGCCGGCCTGCGCATGGTGGGGGCGCACACCGACTCGCCGACGTTCCGGGTGCGGCCCCGCTCCGACGTCCGGCAGGCCGGGTACCGGCTGGTGGGGGTCGAGCCCTACGGCGGGGGCCTGTGGCACACCTGGCTGGACCGCGAGCTCACGGTGGCGGGCCGGGTCGTGCTGCGCGGCGGCGCCCAGGCGCTGGTCCGGCTGCCCGGCGCGCCGGTGCGGCTGCCCTCGCTGGCCATCCACCTCGACCGGAGCGTGCGCGACGGGCTGACCCTCGACCCGCAGCGGGAGCTGGTCCCGGTGTGGTCGCAGGACCTCGCCGACGCCGACGACCTCACCGCCGCGGTCGCGGAGGCGGCGGGGGTGGCCGCCGGCGACGTCCTGGGGCACGACCTGGTCCTGGCCGACACCCAGCCGGCCGGCACCGCCGGCGCGGACGGCACCTGGGTCGCGGCGCCGCGGCTGGACAACCTGGCCAGCTGCCACGCCGGCGTCACCGCGCTGCTCGCCGCGCCGGCCGGACCACGGACCCAGCTGCTGGTGGCCAACGACCACGAGGAGGTGGGCAGCGGCTCGATGTCCGGCGCGCGCGGCAGCTTCCTGGAGGACGTCGTCGCCCGGCTCGTCGCCGTCACCGACCCGGGGGACCCGCAGGCGCTGCCGCGCGCGCTGGCCCGGTCGCGGCTGGTCTCGGCGGACATGGCGCACGCCGTGCACCCGACCCGGTCCGACCGGCACGAGCCGGCGCACCGGCCGCAGCTGGGCGGCGGCCCGGTGGTGAAGGTGAACGCCAACCAGGCCTACGCGACCGACGGGGCCGGCGCCGCGTGGTTCGCCGAGCGGTGCGCGGAGGCGTCGGTGCCGTTCCAGTACTTCGTGTCCCGGGCCGACCTGCCGTGCGGCAGCACCATCGGCCCACTGACCGCCACCCGCCTGGGCCTGCCGACGGTCGACATCGGGGCGCCCATGCTGGCCATGCACTCCTGCCGGGAGCTGGCCTCGGCCCTCGACGTCCCGCTCGTGGTGGACGCGCTGACCAGCTGCTTCACCGACTGAGACGACGGCGGCCCCGCTCCCGGGAGGGAGCAGGGCCGCGCGGCGGTCTCGCGGACGGTCAGCCGATGCGGCCGTCGCGGTCGCGGTCGAGGGTGGTCTCGCCACCCTCCATCTCGATCTGCTCCTTGCGGACGGTGTCGCTGACCGTCTCGGTGTCGGTGACGGTCTGCTTGTCCAGGCGGACCCGCTCCACCGGCACGGCCTCCTTGGCGACCACGGGGCGCTCGGCGTGCAGCGTC